>CAYSWW010000021.1:0-20397 GCA_964434915.1 uncultured Coprobacillus sp. | reverse complement strand
TGGAATTATCTGAATCGTATTTTTCACCCTGTGCTTGATGGTCAATCAAAAAATTTTTAAAATTTTTAAAAATGATACGAAATAGTGTTTTTTTAATTTTATTTGTGTTAAAATAACAATATAGGTAAGCACTTTCACATTCAAAGTTTAGGAGGAAAAAATATGAGTAAAGAAATTGTTGCGATGATTTTAGCAGGGGGTCGAGGAACACGTTTGGAAGCTTTAACAGCTAAAGTTGCGAAACCTGCTGTTTACTTTGGGGGAAAATATAGAATTATTGATTTTCCTTTGAGTAACTGTGCAAACTCTGGCATTGATGTTGTAGGAGTATTAACACAATATGAGTCAGTTTTACTTGGAACTTATGTAGGTGCTGGTTCTAAGTGGGGACTTGATGGAAACAATTCTCTAGCAGCTATTTTACCAGCTCGTGAAAGAGGGGAAGTTGGAGCAACTTGGTATGCAGGTACTGCTGATGCCATTTATCA
This sequence comes from uncultured Coprobacillus sp., assembly GCA_964434915.1. Classification (GTDB taxonomy): domain Bacteria; phylum Bacillota_I; class Bacilli_A; order Erysipelotrichales; family Coprobacillaceae; genus CAYSWW01. Next base: position 19,909 of record CAYSWW010000021.1, on the reverse strand, counting down.
AAATATTAGTTTCTTAGATCAATATGATCCTGAATATGTTTTGATTTTATCAGGTGACCATATTTATAAAATGGATTATGCTAATATGTTAGCTGCCCATAAAGCTAAAGGTGCTGATTTGACAGTTGCAGTTTTAAATGTTTCTTTGAAAGAAGCAAGTCGTTTTGGAATTATGAATACGAAAAAAGATGGAACGATTTATGAGTTTGAAGAAAAACCAGAGAAACCTAAATCTACATTAGCGTCTATGGGTATTTATATTTTTACTTATAAAGAGTTAAGAAGATATTTGATTGAGGATGCTAAAGATGAAAATAGTAAACATGATTTTGGTATGAATATCATTCCAACGATGTTAAAAGACGGTAAAACATTATATGCTTATGAATTTAGTGGATATTGGAAAGATGTTGGTACTGTTGAAAGTTTATGGCAAGCAAACATGGACTTATTAGATGATAAAGAATTGGATCTTTATAATGTAAAGAAAGATTGGAAGATTTATACTGAAGATACATTGAGTAAACCTCAAATTATTGGCGATGAGGCTAGCATTAAGAATTCACTTGTTACACAAGGATGTATAGTTAATGGAGATGTTGAAGGTTCTGTCTTATTTAATAATGTATACATCGGTGAAGGTGCTAAGGTTGTAGATTCAGTTCTTATGCCTGGTGTATTGGTTGAAGAAGGAGCTGAAATTTATAAATCTATCGTCGATGAAGGTGTTGTCATAAAAGCGAAAGAGGTCATTAACAAAGAAGCTAAAAAAGTTGAGCTTGTTAGTGACAATTCAAGATAGGGGGTTACAACAATGGCAAAAGTAGTTGGAATAGTTAATTTACATTCAGATGTTACTTTAAAAGGGTTAACAGAAAAAAGACCTGTTGCATCAGTAAGTTTCTTGGGTCGTTATGGTGTTATAGATTTTGTTTTATCTAATATGTCAAATTCTAATGTGGACACAGTAGGTGTTTTAATTAAAGAAAAACCAAGATCTTTATTTAAACATCTCGGTAATGGAAATTCATGGAATTTCAATTCTAAATCAGGTGGAATTTCATTACTTTATAATGAAAAATATGCAAATAATCCGATATACAACCATGATATTAATAATCTTGTTGCTAACATGGAATTTATTCAAAAATCAAAAGCTGATTATGTTATTATTGCACCTGCACATATTATTACAACAATGAATTATGCAGATGTCGTTGAAGCACATGAAAAATCTGGTGCAGAAATTACTATGGTTTATCAAAAAATTACGAATGCAAAAGAAGCATTTGTAGGTTCTGATTATTTAAGATTAAAGGGTAAACAAGTTATTGAAATAAAGAAAAATAAAGGTAATCGTAAAGAAAGAAATATTTCATTAGAAACTTATGTTATTAATACAAAGGTTTTATTGAAATTAGTAGAATATGCAAAGAAAATTAGTTCATTCTTTGATTTGAAAGATACTTTGACATATTTATGTGATGAAAGAGAAATCAAAGCTTATGAATATCGTGGATTTGCTAGATGTATTGATTCATATGATGCTTATTATAAAGTTAGCATGGAATTCTTGGATATGGATATTAATACACAAGTATTTAAGAGTGGTTGGCCTATCTTTACAAATTCAAATGATACACCTCCAACAAAATATTTGAAGAATGCAAAGGTTAAAAAATCTTTTGTGGCTAATGGAGCTATTGTCGATGGTGAAGTTGAAGGATGTATTTTATCACGTAATGTAGTGATTGGTAAAAATGCTGTAGTAAAGAACTGTATTATTCTTAATGGATCTAAAGTAAGTCCTAATGCTCATCTTGAAAATGTTATAATTGATAAAGATGCAAGAATTGAAAAGAAGAAAGAATTAATCGGTGAGGGTGAACCGTTATATGTTCAAGAAGGAGATGTCGTTTAATGAGAATTGTATTTGCTACATCTGAAGCGAATCCATATATAAAATCTGGTGGTTTGGCTGATGTTTTAGGCTCTTTGCCTAAAACATTAGTAAAAAAAGGGCATGAATGTATTGTTGTTTTACCAAAATATCAGGATATAAAATTAGCTGAAACATTAGAATATGTGACAAGTTATGATATTTGGGTTGGATGGAGAAAATGCTATTGTGGTATTTTCAAAACTGAGTATGAAGGTGTAACTTACTATTTTGTTGATAATGAACAATATTTTAGAAGGCCGGGATTGTATGGATATGGCGATGATAATGAAAGATTTGCTTATTTTGATTTTGCAGTTCTCGAGTTATTATCACATATAGATATTAAGCCAGATATTTTATCATTGCATGATTGGGAAACAGCTATGATTGCAGCTTTGTATAAAGAGAGATATGCTTATTATGAATATTATCATGATATTAAAATTACTTTTACAATTCATAACATTGCATATCAAGGAAAATGTGATCCGGCATTATTAAGTGACCATTTTGGATTGGATAATTATTTGTATTATAATGGAAATTGTCGTAATGATGGATGCTTCAACATGATGAAAGCAGCTATTTATTATAGTGATATTATAACGACTGTTTCTCCAACTTATGCTGAAGAAATCTTAACAGATAGCTTTGGTGAAGGACTAGAAAATATTTTACAGATGCGTAGACATGATTTGTATGGTATTTTGAACGGTATTGATTATGATACAGTTAATCCTATGACTGATCCTGAAATTGTTGAACATTTTGATGTAACAACAGTTGATGAAAAGAAAGTGAAAAATAAAATAGCTTTACAGGAAGAGTGTGGTTTGCCTGTTAATCCAGATGTGCCATTAATTGGTATTGTAACAAGATTGACTTGGCAAAAGGGATTGGATCTTATTATTGATCGAATGAATGAATTAATGAAACGAGACGTTCAAGTTGTTATACTTGGTGCAGGTGATTTGAAATATGAAGAACCTTTAAAGGGTATTGCGGCTTATCATAATCAAAAGTTATCTTTGAATTTGAAATATGATTTTGGTTTGTCATGTCGCATTTATGCAGGTTGTGATATGTTCTTAATGCCTTCATTGTTTGAACCATGTGGACTTTCTCAAATGATGGCACTTCGATATGGAACAATTCCAATTGTCAGAGAAACGGGTGGATTAAAAGATAGTGTTGAACCATATAATGAATATGAAAATACGGGAACAGGATTTAGCTTTAAAAATTATAATGCCGATGAAATGATTAAAATTATTGATTATGCATTAGAAGTTTATAAAGATAAGGATAAGTGGCAAGAATTAGTATATCGTGCAATGAATGCTAAACTAGATTGGGACAAAAGTGCTGATGCCTATTTGAAAGTTTTTAATTCATTGTTAGATTAATAAGAGATAGGGATTTCCTTATCTCTTTTGTTATAAAAGAAAATTAAGAAAAGATATAGAATGATTTCAAAAACATTGGAAGAAAGAAAACTAGAAGTCGTTATTCATAGAGCAGAAGCATGCCCAAATCATATACATAGGCTTATAACGATTCCACCAAAATATGATGTATCACCATTTATGTGATCTTTGAAAAGCAAGCCAACATTAATGATATTTGATAGATATGCTCAATATAGGAATAGAAAGTTTTGGGTGAGAGGGTATTACTGTATGTGACAGTAGGACATAACGGGAGAGCTTTTAAGAGTTATATAAGAAATCAATTGCAAAAAGATAAGCATGAAAGAATTTATTGATCCATTTACAGGAGAGAAAATCAAATAAAAAATAAAATGTGGAAGTGATGTAGTTGTCAGTCTTCAGTGGTTGCAGGACTTATACAACAACATGCTCTTACAGGGCTGGTCCATAATACTGATTCTATTAGAGGTTATGATTTTGACAAAATCATGGATATTATTGTAAGGTATTGAAACATAATGAGAAGACATAGATAAATAAGAAGTTTATATAGAATAAAAATATTATTTATTTTGAATTATAGTGTCTTTTTTTGATAAAAATATTGATTTCATGTTTGATTTATGAAAGTATGTTTAGTACAATAGCTATATTAAGGAGGGATAAAGATGCGATCTTATGCCAAAATAATAATGATATTATTTATTATAATGAGTTTATTTGCTTGTGAAAATAAATCTCAATTAGTTTTTTTGGAAAAAGATGGAGAACTGTATGAAATTGCAGATCAGGTATCTTTTTATTATCCTAAAACTTTTTCGATGAATATAACTTCTGAAAATAAAAATATGATTGAATTTGTAAATGATCAAGAAATGATGACTTATATGATGATTGTTGATGATAGTGATAATCAAGTGGAAGAAATGCCTGCTTTGTATGCTGGACAGCTGGAACAAGAAGGAGCGGTGGATGTAGAATATCATAGTATTGAGATAGAGAGCGGATTGAAATGTTATGAATTCACAGGAATGTTTCAAGCAACAGGTATGAAATTTAAGCATTTGGTTTATTTTACATTAGAGGCTTCTTATTCACTAGGTTATCAAGCTCCTGATAAGCTGTATGATGGAAATGTTGAAGTGATGACACAATATTTAACATCTTTGATTGTTTCTTGATGAACTTGATAATTTGAGAAGGATTTGTTATATTATAAATAAATTATAGATGAGAATGAAAAAATTATGAAGTTTATAGAGAAAGCTTGTTGGTGGAAATAGCTTAATGGATGATTTTGGATGCCCTCATTTGAGTCTTTTGAAAAGAAAGAACGTTTGACTTGCGTTAAAAGTAGAATTCAAGCATATGATAAAGTGGATTTTCTTTATCATCTGCTTTTTTATTTATAAAGGAGGCTATTATGAAAGTATTTAATACATTAACGAATAAAAAAGAAGAATTTGTTCCATTTAAAGAGGGAGAGGTTAGTATCTATGTGTGTGGACCAACAGTTTATAATCATGCACATATTGGAAATACAAGACCAATGATTGTTTTTGATGTTTTAAGAAGAACTTTTGAATATCTAGGGTATAAAGTAACTTTTGTATCAAATTTTACAGATGTTGATGATAAGATTATCAAGGCGGCAAAAGAGGAAGGAATTACAGAAAAAGAATTAACTGATAAATATATTCGTGCATATGAGGATGTTCGTAGATCATTGAATTTATTGTTTCCAACTTATGCACCTAGAGTCACTGAAACAATGCAACCAATTATTGATTTTATTCAAGAATTGATTGATAATGGTTATGCTTATGAGGTTGATGGAGATGTTTATTTTAGGGTAACAAAGATTAAGGAATATGGAATGTTATCGGGAATTAAAATTGAAGATTTAATTGCTGGAGCAAGTGATCGTGTAGATGAAAATGATAAGAAAGAAAGTCCTACAGATTTTGCTTTATGGAAGAAAACGGATGAAGGTATCCAATTTGATACATCTTGGTCAAGGGGAAGACCAGGATGGCATACTGAATGTGTTGTAATGATTAATAATATTTTTGAAGATGGTCGTATTGATATTCATGGTGGAGGACAGGATTTAAAATTCCCTCATCATGAAAATGAGATAGCTCAGTCAATGGCTTGTCATCATCATCCGATTGCAAATGTTTGGATGCATAATCAGATGATCAATATTAATAATGAAAAGATGTCAAAATCATTAGGGAATGTACTTTGGGCTAAAGATTTAATCGCTGAATTAGGATGCAATGTTTATAAGTGGTTAATGTTATCTACACATTATCGTAATCCATTGAATTTTACAGATGAAGTTTTAGCAAGTGTGAAAAAAGAAATTGCGAAAGTAGAAAACATTATTAAACAAGTTTCATTATATTTACAAGTTAATCATTGTATAAAAGAAGATTATCGTAAAGAGGTTGTTGATACAATGGTGGATGCATTGAGTGATGATTTAAATACTTCATTGGCATTGACACAGATTTTAGGGCGAGTGAAGATTTTAAATCAAGTGATGAGAACGAAGGAAAAAGATAATAATGTTATTTCTATAGAATATCAAACCCTTTTAAAAATGTTGGATGTTATGGGATTTATTCATCCAACAAAAAAATTAAGTGAAGATGATATTCAGATGTATCATGAATGGATGAATGAGAAATCCAATAAGAATTTCGAGAAAGCAGATCAATTAAGAACTATTCTACAAGAAAAGGGAATTATTTAAAATGCGTCCGGAATTATTAAATCCTCTTGTTTTAGCTTATTTAGGTGATGCTGTTTTTGAAGTGTATGTACGAGAATATCTAGTAGTGGAAAAAAAGATTGCGAAACCTGATTTTCTTCAAAAAGCAGCTATTCGCTATGTGAGTGCAAAGGCTCAGGCGGCATTTATGAAAGAAGCTATGTCTAATGAATGGGTAACAGAAGAAGAAATAAGTATTTATAAAAGAGGTAGAAATGCTAAGAACAATAGAGTTATGAAGAATACAAGTGTGATTACACATAATCAATCTTCAGGATTTGAGGCTTTGATTGGTCATTTGTATTTATTGAAAAATAATGAAAGAATAGAAGAAATTTTTGAATTGTATAAAATTTTTGTTGAGAATGGTTTGTGAGATAAAATTGAGATGAATTTGAGACGCGTGAAGGAGTAATTTATGAGACAATATATTTATGGAAAGAATACAGTAATGGAATCTTTAAAGGGTGATAAAGCAGTTTATCAAGTTTATTTGATGAAGAATATGAAAGATGAAAAAATCATTGCTTTAGCAAAAGCAAAAAATGCTAAAGTCAATATTGTTGCTCATAAAGGAACTCTAAATGAACTTGTTGGTCATGTTGTTCATCAGGGAATTGTGGCACAGGTAGAAGGTTATAATTATTTTTCAATTGATGAAATCATTGAAGCAATTCCGCAAGGGAAACAACCTTTATTATTAATGTTAGATGGATTGGAAGATCCTCATAATTTAGGAGCAATTTTAAGAACAAGTGATGCTATTGAAGTGGATGGTGTTATCATAGGGAAGAATAGGAGCGTTGGGTTGACTCCGACAGTGGCGAAAGTATCGACTGGAGCGATAGATTATGTAAAAGTCGCTCAAGTTACTAATCTTTCTAGAACACTAGAAGATTTGAAAAAACGCGGATTTTGGGTTGTTGGCTGTGATTTGAATGAATCGCAAGATTATCGTGCAGTAGATTACAATATGCCTGTTGTGATTGTGGTTGGTTCAGAGGGGTCGGGTATTTCAAGATTGGTTAAATCTCACTGTGATATCAATGTTGTCTTACCGATGACTGGACATGTAACATCATTAAATGCCTCAGTAGCAACTGCATTGATTCTTTATCAAGTATATAATTCACGTCATCCTTTATAGAAGAAAGGAGGCAGCATGGAAAGCTGCAGTGATTATGAATTATTATATTTATTGCGATGTGGTAATCAAGATGCAGAAAAATACTTATATAAGCGATACTATAAATTAATCGAAAGATGGATTATACCATATATAAGAAATTCAGGATTTGAATTTGAGGATTGTCGACAAATTGCAGTATCTTTTTTACCAAGAGCATTAGAAAGTTATCGTGATGACTTAAATGCAAGTCTAATGACTTTTTTAAGAAAAGTTGTTATAAGACGTTTAATAAATGAAATAAAATTTAGGAAAGATGGTCGATTTTATCAATTTACATATATTTCTTTGGACGATTGGATAGATGAATATCAAGAAACACGACTAGAGGAAGTTGTGGCTGACCCATATCAGAAATATGATCCGGATAAAGTTTTGGTTATTAAGGAAACGGAAGAATATTATATGGGTATGATTGAAACAAGAGCGACGGATTTAGAGAAAAAGGTTGTTATTTATAAAAGTAATGGGTATAGTCATCAGGAGATTGCAGATATCCTTCAGATTTCGATAAAAAGCGTTTATAATTCATTATATCGCTATCATAAGAAAATGATTATCATTGACGAGTTAAAATAAATGTGTTAAATTATACTGGAAATGGAGTGATGGGCATGAAACAAAAAGTAATTTTGGTATGTAGTGAATGTTTATCACGTAATTATTCGATAACAAAAAATAAACGTATAAATGTGAAAAGATTAGAATTGAACAAATATTGTAAAAAGTGTGGGAAGCATACTTTGCATAAAGAGACAAAATAGGAGGATGGTCATGAAATTTAAAGAGTGGTTCTCGATTAAGGGTGTTCGAAGAGAAATCAAGAACATTCATTGGTTAACTAAAAAAGAATTAGCTTATAATTCTATGGTAGTATTAGTATTTTGTTTTTTATTTGGGGTATTTTTCTATGTTAGTGATGCGATTATCGCATTAATTTTAAAAGCATTGGGGATGAATTAATATGCCAGGAATGAACGAGGAAGGAAGACGTTGGTATGTTGTAAATACATACTCGGGTCATGAGAATAAAGTTAAAGAAAATTTAGAGAAACGTGTTGAATCTATGGGGTTGCAGGATTGCTTGTTCAATATTGTGATTCCTGAACATGTAGAAACAGAAATTAAAGATGGTAAAAAGATTAATAAGACCAAAAATATGTGGCCAGGATATGTTTTGGTTGAAATGATTATGACTGATGAAGCATGGTACATTGTTCGTAATACATCTGGAGTAACTGGATTTATTGGTTCTTCTGGTGGAGGAGCTAAACCGTTCCCTCTTCAAAAACATGAAATTGATCCAATCTTAAAGAAAATGGGGATTCAGACTTCACAATTGGAAGTTAATTATGGACCGGGAGATGAAGTAAAAGTATTATCTGGACCATTTGCTGGTAAACAAGGTAAAGTAGAAAGCATTGATCGTGAAAAAGAAATTGCAAAGGTTTTGGTTGAATTTTTAGGAAATGCGACTCCGATTGAAATTGAACTTGTTCAACTTGAAAAGGCAGAATAAAAACAATATCAAAAAGAGATATTGTTTTTTTGTTGTTTAAAATTGATTTTTATGAAGTGATATAAATCGATTTGTTTTAAAATGATGAAACCAAAAAAACTTGATAAATTCAAAAAAAGGACTTGCATTATTGACAATTCTATGTATAATATTTATCCGATGAAATATGTGTTGCGAAGCGTGGAAGGATGATTATCCATTTGACCACAACACGGACAAATTAATGTAGGAGGTGTGTCGCGTGAGTAAAAAAGTGACGAGAGTTATGAAAATTCAGTTCCCGGCTGGTGGGGCTAAACCAGGTCCAGCATTAGCAGGTGCAGGTATTCAAATGCCAAAATTCTGTACAGCTTTCAATGATCAAACAAAAGATCGTATGGGTGAAACTGTGCCTGTAGTTTTGACAATTTATGAAGATAAGAGCTTTGATTTTGTATTAAAGACTGCTCCAACTGCTGAAATGATTAAGAAGGCATGTGGAATCAAAAAGGCTGCTTCTGATTCAAAACAAACAGTAGCAACTTTATCAGCAGAAAAATTAAAAGAAATCGCTGAATACAAAATGCCTGATCTAAATGCTAATGATTTAGAAGGGGCAATGAAAATTGTCGCTGGAACTGCACGTAATATGGGTGTAAAAGTTGAAGGCTTGGATGCCTAATTTGATGAAGAGGAGAAACGAAAATGGCTAAAAGAAGTAAAAGATATGTTGAAGCCACTGCTCTTATTGAAAAAGGTAAAACTTACCCTATTAATGAAGCAGTTGCTTTAGTAAAGAAAACAAGTAGTGTAAAATTTGATGCAGCTATTGATGTTGCATTCCGTTTAGGATTAGATACAAGACATGCAGATCAACAATTACGTGGGGCTGTTGTATTACCTCATGGAACTGGTAAATCTAAAAAGGTTTTAGTTGTTACTCAAGGAGCTAAAGTTGAAGAAGCAAAAGTTGCTGGAGCTGATGTTGTTGGTGGAAAAGAAATCTTAGAAGACATTAAAAATGGTTGGTTAGATTTTGAAGTTATGATTGCTACACCAGATATGATGGCTGATTTGGGTAAATTAGGTCGTATTTTAGGGCCTAAAGGTTTAATGCCTAACCCTAAGACAGGAACTGTTACTATGGATGTTGCTAAGGCTGTTCAAGAAACAAAGGCTGGTAAGGTGACTTATCGTACAGATAAAGATGGTAATGTTCATATGACAATTGGTAGAGCATCTTTTGATGATGAAAAATTAATTGAAAACTTTAAGACAGTATATGATTTATTAATAAGAATTAAACCATCTGCTGCAAAAGGAACTTATATGAAAAACGTTGTGCTTTCATCTACTATGGGGCCAAGCGTTAAAGTTCAAGTTTCTTAAATGAAGTAACTGATATGTGTCGCAATCAATATACCGTAGACAGCAACGGGGTAACCTTAATTATGTTGCCGAGGTGATATTGTCAATAGAACTTGACAACTCCCTCGTTTGACGCTGGGAGTTTTTTAACGGATATATTGTTGCATATAAAAAAGAAATAGGAGGTGTAACAATGTCAAAAGAAATTATGGAAGCAAAACAACAAGTTGTGCTTGAGATTGTTGAGAATTTAAGAAATGCTCAATCTACAGTTGTGGCTGAATACCGTGGATTAACAGTGTCTGAAATGACTGAATTACGTAGAACTTTAAGAAATGAAAATGTTGGATTTAAAGTTTACAAGAACAAATTAGTTCAAAGAGCTGTTGAACAAGAGGGTATGGATGAATTAAAAGAAGATCTTGTTGGTCCTAATGTAATTGCTTTTGGACATGAAGATGCAGTAGCTCCTGCTAGAATTTTAGCGGAGTTTGCTAAAAAACATGAAGCTTTAGTTATTAAAGCTGGATATGTTGAAGGTAAATATTTACCTCAAGAAGAAATAATGGCAGTAGCTAAGTTACCTAATCGTGATGGTATGTATTCAATGTTACTTGCCTGCTTGAAAGAACCAGTTGCAAAAGTTGCAAGAGTTATTCAAGCTGTAGCTGATGCTAAAGGTGGAGAAGAAGCACCAGCTGCTGAATAGTGAAAGAAATTAAAAAACGGAGGAAAATAAAATGGCAAAATTAACACATGAAGATATTTTAGCTTATTTAGAAGAAGCTACAATTTTAGAATTAAATGATTTAGTAAAAGCAATCGAAGAAAAATTTGATGTAACTGCTGCTGCACCTGTAGCTGTTGTTGCTGCTGATGAAGGAGCTGACGCTGGTACACCTGCAAACGTAACTGTTACATTAACAGAAGTTGGAGCAAGCAAAGTTGCTGTTATCAAAGCAGTAAGAGAAATCACTGGTTTAGGATTAGTTGATGCAAAAGGTTTAGTTGATAAAGCTCCTGCTGAAATTAAGAAAGATATTCCTGCAGAAGAAGGAGCTAAGATTAAAGAACAATTAGAAGCTGCTGGAGCTACTGTAGAAGTTAAATAATTGTTAATATAAAAGCCCTTTTAAAGGGCTTTTTTTTTAGGAGAAATAAATGAAACACTATTATACAAATAATGTTGATCTAAAATCTCGTGAAATTCATTTACCTTTTCAATATAAGAATCATCAATTGACTTTTGTAAGTGATAATGGCGTGTTTTCTAAAGAGCGGGTTGATTATGGTTCACGTGTTTTGTTGAACAATATCAATGTGAGTGATAATCAGAAAAAGTTGTTGGATGTCGGATGTGGATATGGAACGCTTGGTATTTCACTAAAAAAAGAATACTCTTGGTTGGAAGTTGAAATGATTGATGTTAATGAACGTGCTGTTCAACTTGCACAAAAATCAGTACAATTCAATCATGTTGATCGAGTGAAAGTTTATCAAAGTCATCTTTATGAAAATGTTCAAGGGATGTTTGATATCATTGTTTCTAATCCGCCTGTAAGAGCAGGTAAAAAAATTGTTTTTGGAATTTTAGAAGAAGCGTATTGTTTTTTAAATATAAATGGAGAACTATATGTTGTGATTCAAAAGAAACATGGAGCGCCTTCGGCAAAAAAGAAAATGGAAGAGGTTTTTGGAAATTGTGAAATAGTAAAGAGAGATAAAGGATATTTTGTTTTAAAATCGATAAAAGAACACTGATTTTTTAGAAATTTTGATTTGGTATTGACTTAAATTGGCCTCTATGCTAGTATAATAAAATGCCTACTCATGTATAAAAAGCAGTGTTTTTTGTGCTTTCAAGATGGTGATAGAGATAATTGATAAGGAGTGAAGCGGACTTGGAAAAGAATGTAACTCAAGTAAAAAGTCGTATTAATCGTCGCAATTATTCAAGAATTAGTGGTTCTTTGGAACTTCCTAATTTAGTGGAAATCCAAACAAATTCTTATGAATGGTTTAAGACAGAAGGTATTAAGGAAGTTTTTAATGATGTTTATCCTATTAGTAATTTCAACGAAACTTTAACATTGGAGTTTGTTGATTGTCGTTTCGATGCGCCTAAATATTCAGTGGATGAAGCGAAAGATAGAGATACGAACTATTCGGCACCGATACGTGCTATTCTTCGTCTGGTGAATAACGGGACTGGAGAAATTAAAGAAAATGAAGTATTTATGGGTGATTTTCCATTAATGACAGATTCAGGAACTTTTATTATTAATGGAGCTGAGCGTGTCATTGTATCGCAATTAGTGCGTTCTCCTGGAGCATATTTTGCTGATGCTATGGATAAAAGTGGAAAAATTGTGTTCACGGGAAGTTTGATTCCTTCAAGGGGAACATGGTTAGAGTTTGAAAATGATGCAAAAGATGTATTAAATGTACGTATTGACCGTACGCGTAAAATTCCAGGAACTATTCTTTTGCGTGCTTTGGGATTAAGCAGTGATGAAGATATTATTAATGTATTAGGTGATCATGAGTTTATTAGAAATACTTTAGCTAAGGATCCAACTCATAATACTGATGAAGCATTAATTGAAATTTACAATAAGTTAAGACCGGGAGAACCAGCAACATTGGATGGTGCGAATTCTTTGTTATACGCAAAATTCTTTGATACAAAAAGATATGATCTGGCAAAGGCAGGACGTTTTAAACTCGGTAAAAAACTATGTTTATTAGATAGAATTGCAAATCGTGTATTGGCTCAAGATGTAGTGGATGTTAATGGTCAAGTTGTTATGGGAGAAGGAACGCTTTTAACGAAGGATAAGATTGATGAGTTAAAGCCTGTTTTTGAAGCTGGTGCACATACGATTGACGTACCAACGAATCCATCTATGAGATCTCATGGAACGATACAAGTTATCGAAGTTTATGTTGATGAATCTCGTTCTAAGAAAATGAAGGTATGTGGGACGGATTTATCATTGGATTGTAAATATATTACTATTTCTGATATGTTAGCTGCTTATTCATACATGTTGAATTTAGTTGATATTTTTGATTCATTAGATTTGGCTAGCGATGACAGAGTTAATTTAATGAGTAGAATTGGTTTGTTAGATGATATTGATCATTTAGGAAATAGACGTGTTCGTTCAGTTGGTGAATTGATTCAAAATCAATTTAGAATTGGTTTGTCAAGAATGGAAAGAGTTGTCAAAGAAAGAATGTCACTTTCTGAATTAGATAGTGTAACACCTCAATCTTTAACAAATATTCGTCCATTGACTGCTGCAATGAAAGAATTTTTCTCATCTTCACAATTATCTCAATTTATGGATCAAATTAATCCGTTGGCTGAATTAACAAATAAACGTCGTTTATCTGCTTTAGGTCCAGGTGGTTTGTCTAGAGATCGTGCTGGATATGAAGTCCGTGATGTCCATCCTTCTCACTATGGTCGTATTTGTCCGATTGAAACACCTGAAGGACCAAACATTGGGTTGATTTCAACTCTTGCTTCTTATGCGAAAATAAATAAATATGGATTCATTGAAACGCCATATCGTAAGGTTAATAATAGTGTAATTGATGAAAATGATGTGCGTTATTTAACAGCTGATGAAGAAAAGAATTATATTATAGCACAAGCAAAAGTCATTCATGATGATAATGGAAAGATTTTAGATGAACAGGTTATTGCTCGTCATTTAGGTGAGAACATTATGGCAAGACCTGAAGAGATTGACTTTATAGACATTTCACCTAAACAGATTGTTTCTGTAGCAACATCTTGTATTCCTTTTCTTGAAAACGATGATGCGACACGTGCCTTAATGGGTGCTAACATGCAACGTCAGGCAGTTCCATTATTAAATCCACATACGCCTTATGTTGGAACAGGGATGGAATATCAAGCTGCAAGAGATTCTGGTGCAGCTGTGGTTGCGAAAAAAGATGGTGTTGTGACTTATGTTGATGCAAAGAAGATTATCGTTGAAGAAGATGAAGGACCACATAAATATCGTTTAACAAAATTTGCGATTTCAAATGCCGGAACATGTATTAATCATAGACCTATTGTCAATGTGGGTGATAAGGTTTACAAAGGACAAATTATGGCTGATGGACCTTCTATGGAACAAGGCGAATTAGCTTTAGGACAAAATGTTTTGGTAGGATTTATGACATGGAACGGGTATAATTATGAAGATGCTGTTATCATGTCTGAAAGACTTGTTAAAGAAGATGTTTATACATCTATTCATATTGAAGAATATAGTATTGAATGCCGTGATACAAAACTTGGTCCAGAAGAAATCACAAGAGATATTCCTAATGTTGGAGAAGAAGCTCGTAAGAACTTAAATAGTGAAGGAATTATTATGATTGGTGCTGAAGTAAAAGAGGGAGATATTTTAGTTGGTAAAGTGACTCCTAAAGGTCAAGCTGAATTATCTGCTGAAGAAAAACTTTTATTAGCAATCTTCGGTGAAAAATCAAGAGAAGTAAAAGATAATTCTTTAAGAGTTCCTCATGGTGGTGCTGGTATTGTTCATGATATTAAAGTCTTCTCAAGAAAGAATGGCGATGAATTACAGCCGGGTGTAAATAAGGTTGTTAAGGTATATATTGTTCAAAAACGTAAAATCTCTGAAGGAGATAAGATGGCAGGTCGTCATGGTAATAAAGGGGTTATTTCTCGTATTCTACCAATTGAAGATATGCCACACTTGGAAGATGGAACTATTCTAGATATCATGTTGAATCCATTAGGGGTACCATCTCGTATGAACATTGGACAGGTTCTTGAATTGCATTTGGGTTATGCAGCAAGAGAATTAGGTATGTATTTTGCGACACCAGCTTTTGATGGTATTAACTCAAAAGATCTTGAAGATATTATGCGTCAAGCAGGAATGCCTGAAGACGGAAAACAACCTGTTATTTCTGGACGTACAGGTGAATATTTTGATTCTAAAATTTCTGTTGGAGTTATGTATATGATTAAACTGGCTCACATGGTTGATGATAAGTTACATGCGAGATCAGTTGGTCCATACTCTCTTGTTACTCAACAACCACTTGGTGGAAAGGCACAAAACGGTGGACAAAGATTTGGAGAAATGGAAGTTTGGGCTCTTGAAGCTTATGGTGCGGCTTATACATTAAGAGAAATTTTAACTGTGAAATCAGATGATGTTGTTGGACGTGTGAAAACATATGAAGCAATCGTTAAAGGACAGAAATTACCTGAACCGGGATTGCCTGAATCATTTAGAGTATTAAAGAAAGAATTACAAGCTTTGGCTTTAGATATCCGTATGCTAGATGAAAATGGTCAAGAAATAGATGAAAGAAAAATTGAAGATGAAGAACGTCGTTTCCCTACTTCAATTGATACTACTCCAAAACAACCTGAAGTAACTGAAGAAGTTGTGGAAGAGGAAATTAATGGTGATTTTAAAGATGAAGATGAGTCATTTGATGACTTAGATTCAGTTATTGATGGTCTCTTTGATAGTGATGAAGAAGACGAAGAATAGGAGGAATCATTGAATGGCAGATGTTAGTAACTTTTCAGCAATCCAAATTGGATTAGCTTCTCCGGAAAAAATTTGTGAATGGTCATATGGTGAAGTAAAAAAGCCTGAGACAATAAATTATCGTTCACAAAAGCCAGAAAAAGATGGTCTATTCTGTGAAAGAATTTTTGGACCATCTAAGGATTGGGAATGTAGTTGTGGTAAGTATAAGAAAGTCAGATATAAAGGTGTAGTCTGCGATCGATGTGGTGTTGAAGTAACAAAATCATCTGTACGTCGTGAACGTATAGGCCATATCGAATTGGCAACTCCTGTAGCTCATATTTGGTATTTGAAAGGAATTCCATCAAGAATGGGACTTATTCTTGATTTGTCAGCTAAACAGTTAGAGGAAATTATCTATTTCGTATCTTATGTTGTTACTGATAAGGGAAGTACACCTTTGGAATACAAACAAGTTTTATCCGAAAGAGATTATCGTAATTGTTATGAAAAATTTGGTAATCAGTTTGAAGCAAAGACTGGAGCTGAAGCTGTTAAGATTTTGCTTCAAAAGGTTGATCTTGATGAAGAATTTGAAACTGTATCTAAGATGTTGAAGGAAGTTCATGGTCAAAGACGTTCTAAGTTATTAAAAAGATTAGAGGCAATTGAGGCTTTTAGAGCTTCAAACAATCAGCCAGAATGGATGATTCTTGATGTTCTTCCTGTCATTCCACCTGATTTAAGACCGATGTTACAATTGGATGGTGGGCGTTTTGCTACAAGTGATCTGAATGATTTATATAGACGTGTTATTACTCGTAATAATCGTTTAAAGAAGTTATTGGAGTTGGGAACACCTTCTATTATCGTGCAAAACGAAAAGCGTATGTTACAAGAAGCAGTGGATGCTTTAATTGATAATGGACGTCGTTCTAAGCCAATTACTGGAGCAAGTTCAAGACCATTAAAGTCTTTGAGCCATACATTAAAAGGTAAGCAAGGACGTTTCCGTCAAAACTTACTTGGTAAACGTGTGGATTATTCTGGTCGTTCAGTTATTGCTGTTGGGCCGGCTTTGAAAATGTATCAGTGTGGAATTCCACGTGAAATGGCTTTGAATTTGTTTAAACCATTTGTTATTAGTGGTTTGGTAAGAGAACAGATTGCTACAAATATCAAAGCGGCAGAAAGATTAATTGATAAAATGGATGATTCTATTTGGCCAATAGTTGAAGAAGTTATTAAAGATCATCCAGTATTATTAAACCGTGCACCTACATTGCATAGATTAGGAATTCAAGCTTTTGAACCAAAGCTTGTTGAAGGACGTGCCATTCGTCTTCATCCATTAGTAACACCTGCATTTAATGCGGACTTTGATGGTGATCAAATGGCTGTCCATGTACCATTGGGTGAAGAAGCTATTCAAGAAGCAAGACAATTGATGTTGGGGTCTGGAAATATCTTAGGACCTAAAGATGGAAAACCAATTGTTACGCCTTCTCAGGATATGGTATTAGGTAATTATTATTTAACGTTGGAAGAAGCAGGAAAAATTGGTGAAGGTAGTGTTTTTGCTGATGTGAATGAAGTTTTAATGGCGTATGACGCAAAAACTGTGCATTTGCATACAAGAGTTGCAATTAGAGGTAAGTCTTTAAATAATAAGACATTTACCGAGAAACAGAATAATAGTTATTTGATCACATCTGTTGGTAAGATTATTTTCAATCAGATTTTTGATGGACATTTTCCTTTTATTAATGATCCTAGTAAAGAAAATCTTGAAGGAACACCGGATAAGTATTTCGTTCCAATGGGAACAGATATTAAGGCTCATGTTGCGGCTCAACCTATTATTAAACCATTAGGGAAGAAAGCATTAGGAAATATTATTGATGATGCATTTAAATTAAATAGAACAACTGAGATTACAGCAATGCTTGATAAATTGAAAGATCAAGGATTCTATTATTCAACAATTGCTGGTATTACAGTTTCAGTATATGATATTCAAGTTCCTCAAAGTAAATATGTTTTGTTTGATAGAGCTGATGAAAAACTTGAAGTTATTAAGAATCTCTATCGTAAAGGTAAAATTACAGATGAAGAAAGACATAATATTGTTATTAAATTGTGGGAAAGCGTCAAAGATGAAGTTCAAGCAGTTGTTAAGGAAGAATTTGAATCTGATACAAAGAATCCAATCTTTATTATGTCTGATTCTGGAGCACGTGGTAATATCTCAAACTTTACACAGTTAGTTGGTATGCGTGGATTGATGTCTAACCCTAAAGGTGAAACAATCGAACTTCCAATTAAATCATCATTTAGAGAAGGTTTAACAGCATCGGAATTCTTTATTTCTACTCATGGTGCTCGTAAAGGATCTACTGACACAGCGTTAAAAACTGCCGACTCAGGATATTTAACAAGACGTTTGGTTGATGTTGCACAAGAAGTTATTATTACTGAAGATGATTGTGGTACTGATCGTGGATTTGTTGTTACTGAATTATACAATACATCTGACAATTCTATTATTGTTCCATTATATGATAGACTTGTTGGACGTTATTCTCAAAAAGATGTCATTCATCCTGAAACTGGAGAAATTATCGTTCATGCTGGTGAAATAATGAATGAAGTTCTTGCTAAAGAAATAATTGATGCAGGAATTAAAGAAGTTGAAATTAAATCTATTTTTGGATGTAAAGCCAAAGGTGGTATTTGTAGAAAATGTTATGGTCGTAATTTAGCAACAGGTGAAAAAGTTGAATTAGGAGAAGCGATTGGTATTATGGCTGCTCAATCAATTGGTGAACCTGGTACACAGTTAACAATGCGTACTTTCCACATGGGTGGCGTTGCCGGTGGTGCTGACATTACTCAAGGTTTACCTCGTATTCAAGAGTTATTTGAAGCAAGAAATCCAAAAGCAAAATCTATCATTTCTGAAATAGAAGGTTCTGTAACAAATATTATTGACAATAATGGTCGTGCTGAAATTGTTGTTTCTAATGCTTTAGAAACAAAGAGCTATTTAGCTCCTTATGGTGCTAAATTAAGAGTTTCTGTTGGTGCTGATATTGAAATTGGAGCAAAAATTACTGAAGGATCTATTGATCCAAAAGAATTGTTATCTGTTGCTGACATTGAAGCTGTTGAAAATTATATTCTTAAGGAAGTACAAAAGGTTTATCGTTTACAAGGTATTGAAATTTCTGATAAACACATCGAAGTTATTGTTCGTCAAATGTTAAGAAAAATTAGAATTGTTGAAGGTGGAGATACAGGTGCCTTACCTGGAACACATGTTAACATTGAAAAGTTTACTGAATTAAATAAAGAAGTTTTAAAGGAAGGAAAGCACCCTGCAGTTGGTCGACCAATTTTATTGGGAATCACAAAGGCTTCACTTGAAACTGAGTCATTCTTGTCTGCTGCATCATTCCAGGAAACAACAAAAATATTGACTGATGCTGCGATAAAAGGGAAGACAGATTATTTGGAAGGATTAAAAGAAAATGTTATCATAGGTAAGCTTATTCCTGCAGGAACAGGTTTAAGAGGTCCGTTAAAATCGCCCGAAACAATTGCTAGAGAATTGGAAGAACAGAAAAAAGCAAAAGAACTAGAAGAAGCTGAATTATTAGAGGCCGAAACGCTTTCTGAAGATTTGTTGAATGGTGAGTCTGTAGAGCAATTCACAAATGCAGAATAGGAGTTTTGATTCTTAATGAGTTTATAAAAAGTATCATTCACGACTTTAAAATCAAGAGTGATACTTTTAATTAAAATTATTATAAAAGTTATTTTGGTGTTATTATTTACAGTATAACTAGAAATGAAAAAGTTATGTATAAGTTTCAAAAAGTAAAATGGTCAATATTAACCATTTAAGAGCTGTTTGTCATAGCAGCTCTTTTTTGTTTGCTATTCGAGATGCATTTCTGTACGCTTTTATTGATCTGTTTATTATCATCTATTGGTTTCTTCACGACACGATTTCTAAAAAAGTTATGTTTATACTGTGAATAGTAACCACCATTTTGGTAAAAAAAGATATTTTTTAAAATAATTATTGACATTGATTATTTATTTTATTACCTGACTTTAGTATCCGGTATTAAAATCTAGTGATAGTTTTATAAAATATTTAG
>CAYSWW010000020.1:0-20554 GCA_964434915.1 uncultured Coprobacillus sp. | reverse complement strand
TTTTTCTAAGTGATTTCACTAACCCTGTGACAAGTGGTCAATCAAATAAATTTTTAAAAAAATCTTTTTTTTATATAGCTTTTATGGTAGAATGATAAAAATTGAGGTGATTATTTATGATAAATACAATTTTATATTCACAAATGCATCATCATCATTGGAACACTTAGGGTTATATCGTAATAGGTACAACCCATTTTGCATATCAATAAATTTGGGGTGTATCTAATGACTTTAGAAAGAGATGGACGAGTCATTATGACTCGTCTTTTTTGTATGATGAGCAGTTATGCTTAATAGATATTTTATAGATGAAAATTAATGAATGAAGTAGAAATATTCAAAAGTCTAGAAGTATTGAGGCTCTAGAATTGGTGAAAGGATCATCCCATGATGGATACAGCTACATGATAAGGGAAGTTTAGTGTGTCATCGTGAGGTGGGTGTAAAAGGAATGGTTGTAAGCTGAGAGGCTTGAATATATCAAGGTAAATATAGCCTTGATAACTGTTGACCTTGTGAAAAGGAAGAAGAAAGCCTATTTTGTATTTTTACTGTAAGAGGAGTTATAGGGGTGATAGCATGGTATATATCTATGTGTAAAAATAAATGGAGAGGAATTGAAACGAGAAACATTCATGAATCATTTCAAGTCAAAAAAGAAACAAAAGATAGATTTTTCGAAATTGCATATACTAAATAATCATTCAAATAAATTGTTTTACAAAACACAAAGAAAAGCCGTACACGTTAGTAGCGTACATACGGTTTGATAAGGGGCAATAGAATTATCTTAAATCTATTACCTACTTTCTTTATAGATAAAGGAGAGAGACAATGGAAGAATTTAAGTATTTAATACCGGAGGAAAGTATTGATGCGATCATGAGTAATGTTGCATCGTTAAGGGAAATTGAGGGGCATTTAAGAGATGTTTTTACCCAACATCATTATTTAGAAGTGTTGATGCCATCATTTGAATATGTGGATTTATATAATGATATGGATATTGGAATTGAAGAAGAAAAGATGTTTCAGTTTATTAATCATGAAGGGAAACGAGTGGTTTTGAGAATTGACTTCACTGTTCCATTGGCTAGATTATATTGTACTCAAAACGAACAAGGCGAAAAGAGATATTGTTATTTTGGGAAGGTTTATCGTAAAGAAAAACGTCATAAGGGAAGAAGCAGCGAATTTTTTCAAGCAGGTATTGAATTGTTAGGAAAAGGTGGTTTTGAAGGGGATCTGGAATGCTTGCACATCATTCAACAAACGATTCAATATTTACAACTCAAGAAAATCAAAGTAGAAATCAGTTCTGCGAAGTTTTATAAACGTTTATGTGAGTTAGTGAATGATCCTGCTTTTGTCAAAATTTTAAAGAAACGTGATATTTCTTCAATGAAATTATTACTTGCGAAAAAAGATCTTCCGCATTCATTAAAAGATTTATTAATTCAATTACCTGGATGTTTTGGTGATATTGTCATGTTAGAACGAATGATTCAAGTGATTCAAGATCAGCCATTAAAAGAAGCTTTAATTGAATTAAAAGAATTATATGATCATTTGGATCCAACAATGAAAGATTGCTTTAGCTTTGATTTAGCCATGACACCAAGTATGAAATATTATACAGGTATTATGATTAAAGGATATTCACCTTATAGTGCTAAAACGATTCTAAATGGTGGAAGATATGATCAATTAATGAATCATTTTCAAAAGAATGTTCCAGCCATTGGTTTTAGTTATGATTTAAGTCATATTTTAATGGCCATTGAAAAGGAGGAGGAAGATCATGCTTAAGATTGCAATTACGAAAGGACGAATAGAAAAACAAGTTTGTCAATTGCTGCAAAAAAATGGATTTGATATGGATCCTATTTTGCATAAAGATAGAGAATTGATGATTGAAACCAGTGAGGGCTTATCGATGATTTTTGCGAAAGCCAATGATGTTTTGACATTCTTGGAGCATGGAATTGTTGATGTAGGATTTGTTGGGAAAGATACATTGATGGATAGTGATTTTCATGATTATTATGAAATGTTGGATTTAGAAATTGGTAAATGTTTTTTCGCAGTAGCGGCTTATCCGCAATATCGTGATAAAGTTTTTAAAAGAAGAAAGCGTATTGCTTCTAAGTATACGAAAGTTGCGAAAGATTATTTTACGGCTAAACAGGAGGATGTAGAAATTATAAAGTTGGAAGGGTCTGTGGAATTAGGGCCGGTTGTTGGGTTAAGTGATGCGATAGTGGATATTGTGGAAACAGGATCAACATTAAAGGCAAATGGTTTGGAAGTGATTGAGCGAATTTGTGATATATCTACAAAGATGGTTGTCAATAAAGTGAGTTTAAAATTTAAAAGAGAAGAAATATTGACATTAATGGAAGGATTGGAGGAAAGAAAATGTTAAAGGTATTAGATTTTAAGGGAAGTTATGATGAAATTGGAGCAAAGTTTTCTTCAAGAAAAGCTGAAATTTCTAAGCAGGTCAATGATGCAGTGAATGAGATTATTGAAGACGTCAAGCAAAATGGTGATCGTGCCTTAATGAAATATTGTCTCAGATTTGATGGTTATTTAGTGGAAAATCCAAAAGATTTTATTGTGACAAAACGTGAAATCTTGGATGCTGTTTCATCAGTAGGTAAAGATTTTATTCGTATTTTAGAGCGTACAAAACAACAATTAATTGATTTTCATCAACATCAAGTTGATAAATCTTGGTCAATTTATAAAGATAGTGGAGTCATTATGGGACAAATTGTGAGAGGTTTAGAAAATGTGGCTTTATATGTTCCAGGTGGAACTGCAACTTATCCTTCCACAGTCATGATGAATGCAATTCCAGCTCAATTGGCTGGAGTAAAAAATTTAGTCATCATTACGCCAGTTAAAGCAGATGGAAAGGTTAATCCAACCATTTTAGCAGCCGCTTATGTATGTGAGATTGAAAAGATTTATAAAGTTGGTGGTGCTCAAGGGGTTGCTGCCGTAGCAGTTGGAACTAATACAATACCAAAGGTAGATAAGATTGTTGGACCGGGTAATATTTATGTTGCGACAGCAAAGAAGAATTGTTATGGAATGGTAGATATTGATATGGTTGCAGGTCCAAGTGAAATTTTGATTATTGCTGATGATAAGGCTAATCCACGATATATTGCTGCGGATTTAATGAGTCAAGCAGAACACGATCGACTAGCCAGCGCTATTTTAGTGACAACTTCAGCATCTTTGGTTGATAAAGTCAATGAAGAATTGACAAGACAAATGTCTTATCTATCGAGAACAGATATTATACAAGAATCATTAGAAAATTATGGGGGCGCTATTATTGTGGATGATCTTGAAGAAGCCTTTCTTGTCTCTAATTACTTAGCACCAGAACATTTAGAAGTTTTAGTCGATGATCCATTGACTACATTACCTTTCATTAAAAATGCTGGTTCAATATTCTTAGGAGAATATACTCCTGAACCATTAGGAGATTATATGTCTGGCACAAACCATGTTTTACCAACTGGAGGAACAGCTAAGTTTTATAGTGCTTTAGGTGTATATGACTTTGTTAAGTATTCTTCTTATAGTTACTATCCAAAGAATGTTTTATCTACATTTAAGGATGATGTCATGACATTTGCTAAATTAGAAGGCTTAGATGCTCATGCAAATAGTATTGCCGTGAGATTTGAGGAGGAATAATATGCGTACAAGTACAATCAAAAGATCAACAAGGGAAACGCAAATTGAAATGACGCTTTGTTTAGATGGTTCAGGTTTGGCAGATGTAGTAACAGGGGTTGGATTTATGGATCACATGTTAGAGTTGTTTGCTTTTCATAGTGGGTGTGATCTAACAGTAAGATGTCATGGTGACTTAAAGGTGGATAGTCATCATACAATTGAAGATTTAGGAATTGTGTTAGGAGAATGTATTAAAGTAGCTTTAGGTGATAAAAAGGGGATTTTCAGATATGGGCAGATGAGTATTCCAATGGATGAAGCTTTGGTCACAACAACTCTTGATTTAAGTGGACGCCCTTATTTAGTTTATCATGCTACATTACCAGCATTGGTTTTAGGTCATTATGAAACTGAAATGACAAAGGAATTTTTTAAGGCAGTCAGTGATCATGCGTTGATGACATTGCATATTAATGAAGCCTATGGAGAAAATACGCATCATATTATCGAAGCTATGTTTAAAAGCTTTGGACGTGCTTTGAAACAAGCTGTTTCGATTGATCAAGCTAATAGCGATAAAATTGTATCTTCTAAAGGAATGTTATAGGAGGGTTATATGATTGTTATCATTGATTATCATGTTGGAAATTTAAAGAGTGTGACCAACGCTTTGAAACGCATTGGTTTAAAAACGGTTGTGAGTCGCAATCATGAAGTGATTCGTCAAGCACAAGGAATTGTATTACCCGGTGTTGGAACTTTTCCTGTTGCAATGGATCATTTGGCAAAATATGATTTGGTTGATATTTTAAAGGAAAGAAAAGAAGCAGGTATTCCTATTTTAGGAATTTGTTTGGGGATGCAGATTTTATTTGAAAAAGGTTATGAAGTCAGAGAAACAGATGGTTTAGGTTTTTTAAAAGGAGAAGTGAAATTGATGGAAACAGATGCAAAGATTCCACATATGGGATGGAATGAATTATGTTTTCAACAAAATCATCCTTTAATTCAAAATATCAAAGAAAAAGATTATGTTTATTTCGTACATTCTTATATGGCTCATCCAACGGATGATGAGCTGATTGCTTATTGTGAATATGGGGATTTAAAGGTCACAGCACTCGTGGCTAAAGAGAATGTTATGGGATGTCAGTTCCATCCGGAAAAAAGTGGAGCAGTTGGCAAGCAGATTTTATTGGCGTTTAAGGAGATGATAGCATGATTGTAATACCAGCAATAGATTTAAAAGATGGGCAAGTCGTTCGTTTATATAAGGGTGATTATCAACAAAAGACTGTTTATTCTTCTTCACCGGTAAAGATTGCTAAAATATTTGAAAATATGGGTGCTGATTATTTGCATGTTGTTGATTTAGATGGAGCAAAAGCGGGAACAACCAAAAATCTTTCGACTATTCAAGAAATTCGTCAGGCAATAACAATGCCAATGGAATTAGGTGGTGGTATTCGTGATATGGCAACAGTTAATCTTTATTTAGATACAGTGGGAATTGATCGTGTCATTTTAGGAACGGCAGCGATTCAACATCTTGACTTTCTCAAAGCTGCGCTTGACAAATATGGACCACAAAAAATAGTTGTCGGGGTAGATGTCAAAGATGGCTATGTCTCAACATCAGGCTGGTTAGAAACTTCGCAAGTTTATTACTTAGACTTTTTAAAACAATTAGAGAATATGGGTGTTCAATATATCGTATGTACAGATATCTCTAGAGATGGAACATTAACTGGACCATCATTTCCTTTATATGAATCAATTCAACAAAATTGCTCACTACAATGTGTTGTTTCAGGAGGAGTCAAAGATGTTCAGGATATTTATGAAGTCAATCGTCGTGGTTATTATGGCTGTATAGTTGGTAAAGCCTATTATGAAGGAAAAGTTGATTTGAAAGAGGTGATAGCATGCTTGCGAAAAGAATCATCCCATGTTTAGATATCAAAGATGGGAAAGTTGTTAAAGGTGTTAATTTTGTTGGCTTACAAGATGTTGGTGATCCAATTGAAATTGCGAAAAGGTATGATGAACAATGTGCTGATGAAGTGGTCTTTTTGGATATTACGGCGACTTATGAAAATCGTGATATTATCAGGGATTTAATTGAAAGAGGTGCAAGTGAGTTGTCAATTCCTTTGACTGTAGGTGGAGGAATTAGAACTTTAGATGACTTTCGCATGATTTTATCTAGTGGTGCAGATAAAGTTTCTGTGAATTCAGCAGCAATTCAAAATCCTCAACTTATCAAAGAAGCTTCTGATGAATTTGGAGTTCAGTGTGTTGTTGTCGCAATTGATGCCAAAAAAAGAGTTGATGAAAGTGGTTATGATGTTTATATTGCTGGAGGAAGAAAAAATACCGGCATTGATTTAATTGAATGGGCAAAGCAATGTGAGTGCTTAGGAGCAGGTGAAATATTATTGACATCAATGGATCGTGATGGAACTCGTGATGGTTTTGATATTGAGATGTTACAAGCGGTTATTGAGGCTGTGTCTATTCCTGTTATTGCGAGTGGTGGTTGTGGTGGTAAAGAAGATATTGTAGAAGTTTTTGAAAAAACCAATTGTGATGGAGCTTTGGCAGCTTCTTTGTTTCATTATGGGGAAGCAACGATTGATGAAGTGAAAGAATTGTGTGAAGTTCATCATATACCGGTAAGGAGGAACAAATGAAACCTGATTTTAAGAAAATGAATGGCTTAGTGCCAGCAATTGTGCAAGATTATCAAACTAAACAAGTTTTAATGTTGGCGTATGTTAATGAGGAAGCTTATGACAAAATGTTAGAAACAAAACAAACCTATTTTTATTCTCGTTCACGTCATGAATTGTGGCATAAAGGAGAAACTTCCGGACATTTTCAATATGTGAAAGGTCTTTATTTGGATTGTGATTTGGATACTTTACTTATCTATGTTGAACAAATAGGGGTCGCATGTCATACTGGTTCTTATTCTTGCTTTTTTAATGAAGTTATGCCTTTTACTTTTCCACAATCTATTTTTCATGAATTGTATGATGTAATTGAAGATCGTAAGGTTCATCCGGTGGACAAGTCATATACGAATTACTTATTTGAACAGGGTGTTGATAA
Organism: uncultured Coprobacillus sp.; assembly: GCA_964434915.1. Taxonomy (GTDB): domain Bacteria; phylum Bacillota_I; class Bacilli_A; order Erysipelotrichales; family Coprobacillaceae; genus CAYSWW01. The sequence goes on along the minus strand of CAYSWW010000020.1, from coordinate 13,738 downwards.
GATTTGTAAAAAGGTTGGCGAAGAAGCAAGTGAGACGATTATTGCAGCTAAGAATGATAATAAGGAAGAATTAATTGGTGAAATTGGCGATCTTTTTTATCATGTTTTTGTCTTAATGTCGCAACAAGGCATTACTGTTGAAGATGTTGAAAAAAAACTTCAAGAAAGACATAAGATTACAGGAAATAAAAAAGAATTTCATACTAGAGGAGATTATTAATATCGTGGGATTTTGATGATTCTTTGACAGCGATCATTAATCCTCGGGATATTGTTCATAAGGTCATCGATTGTCCTCGGACAATCGTAACTTGCTTTACTGAAAATTTGATTCTAAATCTGTATCTACATCGAATCATTGTTTATATTTACTTGGCAAATGGACGTTTACCTAACATTGGTGAAGATACAATTGGCTTGATTATGAGCATTGTGGGAGCTCCAGCTGTTGTTTGCTTATTTGCGATGGGAATAGAAAATATTGTTGTTTTTGGAACTTGTGGTGTCTTAGACCAGTTCATTGAAGATTGTGCAATTTTTTGTCAAGTCGAGCAGTGCGTGAGGAAAGTACCAGTTATCATTATATAAGTGAGGGTAATGAAATTGTTGTGAATGAAACAACGCTTCCTTTGATGATTGATTTTTTTAAACAAAAAGACATTCATTATACTGTAGGTAAAGTGTGGACAACGGATGCTATTTATCGTGAAACTCAAGATAAAGTAGAAAGAATGAAAGCAAAAGGATGTTTGTGTGTTGATATGGAATGCAGTGCTATTTCATCTTTAGCACTTTTTAGGCATAAAAAGGTTATGCAATTTTTCTATAGTGCTGATTGTTTAGATAATGAATATGATATCAGAAGTTTAAGGAATGAAGAGAAGATTGATGTAAAAAGAAAAACTGTTGATTTAGCCATCTTGTTAGCTTTGTCTTTAGAAAAAGAATAATTTTTTTGACTTTGTTTATACTAAGTAGGTAAAGGAGAGAATGAGTATGGATTTTAAAGAAAGTCAAACAAAAGATAATTTAATGCGAGCTTTTGCGGGTGAATCACAGGCTAGAAATCGTTATACTTTTGCAGCAGAGATGGCGAAAAAACAAGGATATCCAATGATTGCTCAAACTTTATTATTTACAGCTGATCAAGAAAGAGCACATGCGAAAGTATTTTATAATCATTTAAAGGAATTATCTGGTCAAACTATTTTTATTGATGGTGGCTATCCTGTTGATGTATATGATGATATGGTAACAGCTTTAAAGAGTGCCAGTCACAATGAATATGAAGAAGCTGAAGATGTTTATTTGCATTTTGCTGAGGTGGCCAAGCAAGAAGGTTTTCAAAAAGTTGCTCAAGATTTTAAAAATATTGCGAAAATTGAGAAAATTCATGGAGATCGTTTTGTAAATCTGGCAAAAGGATTGGAAAACAATGATTTATATCAAAATACAGAATCAATAAAATGGATGTGTTTAAATTGTGGTTTCATCTATGAAGGTGCTACTGTTCCTCAAGTATGTCCAGTATGCCAACATCAACAAGGTTATTTTATTCGTTTAAGTATGGCACCCTTTACCTCAGAGACCCTTTTTGAATCATAGTCAGATCGTGGAAAAACTCCACGATTTTTTTATTTGCAAATGAAAAAGCATAATGTCTTTCTTTTTCGTTGTAAAAATGTTAGAATAAAACAAATCGAAGGTTTTTATGCGAAAGATTGATCATATGCATATACATTTTTCAACAGATAGTGAAGCAAAGCCATGAAAGCATATAAAAAACAATTGAGATGAGCCTTGATGAAATTTGTTTTATGGATTATCATGATTTTCATTATCTTTGTTGTTCATTTGATTTAGATGATGATGCATATTTTACCAAGTTAAAATCTTTATAGAAGGAGTATGCAAATTTAATCAAGATGAAAATAGAAGCAGAAATAGGATTGGATGTTGAATTGAAGAAGGAAATTGAGTCTTTTCTTAAAGCTCATGCATATGATTATGTGGTAGGATCTGTTATGTGATTCATTAAATAGAGTTTTATGATTCAGCTTTATTTTTAAGAGAAAAAGTAGAATTGCATCACAAATTCTTTATAAATACATGAGAATGTGTACAAGCATTTGTTTTCATTGTTTAGGTCATTTAGATTATATATGTCGTTATGGGTCTTATTAGGATAAAAGTGTTGATCATAGTCGATATTAAGAGATTATTGATGAAATCTTTAAAACCCTGATTCCAAATGAAAGGGGATTGAGGTAAAGATTTTTTGGATATCTTGATAGAAAGACATGAGATTTCCTTACCTTTGAGTAGGTGCAAAGATATTATGATTTAGATGGAGGAATGATGAGTGTTGGTACTGATTCTCATATGAGTGATCGAGTAGGTGAACATGTTGAAGATGTGATGAAAGAGCTACAAGGAATAGGATTGGATGATGTGTCTACTTATATTAAAGGAATAAGAGTTATTGAAGTGTGATAGGAGGAATATTGATGATTTGTTATCATAAAGATGATATAGTAGAATTAAATAAGCATAAGGAACAATATTATATTCCTAATGCTTTGTTTGACACCATGCAATATAAGCTCATTCGTTTAGAAGTTAAATGGGCTTATGTGGCTTGTTTAAATGTTTTATTGACGAGTCCTTCATATGATAAAGAAGGTAATGCTTATATTAAGGATGATCATCCACAAATGATCAATGTTTTAAAAGATTTAGCAAATAAGAAAGTTGATAAAGAGAAGATAGATGGTTATTTAAATGAATTAGAAGAACAAGGTTTAATTAAAAAAAGGGGAAGAGATGTCTATTTGAAAAAGATTTGTAATGTCTTTTAAAAAGACATTCTCTTTTTATATTTTGGAGGCTATTTATGTTTCAATTTTTAGTAAAAAAATGTATTCAAAATCATGAACAAACTGATTTACCGGAAGTGAGAAAAAGTTATGGAACATTATGCAGTGTTTTATCGATTGTTTGTAATGGAATCATGGTTGTTTTTAAATTGATCTTTGGACTGGCGACAAGATCGGTTGCAATACAAGCTGATGGCTTAAATAATTTATCTGATATGGGTAGTAATATTGCAACATTTTTTGGTTTTAAAATGGCAGGGAAACATCCTGATACTGATCATCCTTATGGACATGGTCGATATGAGTACATTGCAGGTTTATTGATTGCTTTTTTAATATTGTTAGTAGCTTTATCTTCATTAAAAGAATCAATTATGAAGATTATATATCCGGAAAGTATAAACTTTCAAATGGCAGCAGTTATTGCTTTACTGGTTTCAATCTTGATGAAGTTGTGGATGGCTTCTTTTAATAAGGAAGCAGGAGAATTGATTCAATCCCCATCCTTAAAAGCCGCTGCCCAAGATAGCATAAACGATGTCATGACGACCTTAGCAACATTGCTCTCTTTGTGTTTATCGCTTATAACTGATTTACCTTTAGATGGGCTTATTGGGACATGTGTATCTTTCTTTGTTTTGAAAGCTGGAATAGATATTTTCCAAGATACAGTCAATCCACTGTTAGGGCAGGCACCTGATAAAGAACTTGTACAGGAGATTTATGATTTTGTATTATCTTTTGATCAAGTGATTGGCATTCATGATTTTATGATGCACGATTATGGACCAGGAAGACGATATATGACTTTTCATGCCGAAGTGGATTGTCATGGTGATATGATGGTGATTCATGATCAGATTGATTTAATTGAAAGGGAGTTGTTGAATCGTTATAAAATTTTAACAACAATTCATATGGATCCTGTTGATATTGATGATCCGTTAACTAATGAATTGAGAGAAAAAGTAAAGAATATTGTAGAGAGTATTAATGAAAAGTATAGTATTCATGATTTTCGTATTGTCAAAGGACCTACACATACAAATTTAATTTTTGATGTCTTAATTCCAGCAGATGATAAAATTTCTCATCAGGAATTGAAAAAGATGATTGTTGATCGTATTCAAATGCTCGATAAACATTATTTTGGTGTTATACAAATTGATCATGCATTTATTTAAACTCGTTTGATGAAACGAGTTTTCTTTCATTATAAAAAGTATTGACTTGGAGTGTACTCTAGATGCTAAAATAAATAGCAGGAGATGGGTTTATGCGAATACAAGAAGTCAGTCAGATGTTTGATATGTCACCTGATACATTGCGATATTATGAAAAAATTGGTTTACTTGATCCAATTCAAAAAGATCGAAGTGGTAAACGTAATTATCAAGAATCGGATTTAAAGCGACTGGAGTTTTTAAAATGTATGCGAGCAGCTGGTATGAGTATTAAAATGTTAAAAGAGTATATTGATTTGCTTGCACAAGGTGATCAAACGATTCAACAACGTAAAGATTTGTTGATTCATGAGAGGGAGGAATTATTGAAACAAAAAGAACGGATTCAATTATCTTTGGAGAAGTTAAATTATAAGATTGAAAATTATGAAAAGATTTTATGCAAATAAAAGGGGGCTACTTATGAAAAAATTAGGATTTGGATTTATGCGTTTACCAGTGCTTGATAAGAATGACCGCACAAGTATTGATTATGATTTGGTTAATCAAATGGTTGATGTTTTTATGGAAAGGGGATTTACATATTTTGATACAGCACGTCCTTATCATAATGGAGCTAGTGAAGTTGCTATTAAAAAATGTTTAACTTCACGTTATCCAAGAGATGCTTATTTTCTCACTGATAAAATGACTATGGGACTTATTAATAAGTCTGAGGATTTACCAAGAGTGTTTGAAGATCAATTGAAAGTTTGTGGTGTTGATTATTTTGATAATTATCTTGTTCATAATATGGGTGAAATAAATTATCGTAAAGCACAAAGATTGAATGTCTTTCCATTTGTGAAGAAGATGAAAGATGAAGGAAAAGTCAAAGCAATGGGCTTTTCTTTCCATGATACTCCTGAACTTTTAGAACAAATCTTACAGGATTATCCTTATGTTGATTATGTTCAATTACAACTCAATTATATTGATTGGGAAAGCTTGAGTATTCAATCTAGAAAATGTTATGAGATTGCGAAAAAATATGGGAAGAAGATTCTCGCAATGGAACCAATTAAAGGTGGAACACTTGCTAATATTCCAGAATCGGCTCAAAAAATACTGACAGATTATCATCCTGATATGTCAGTGGCTTCATGGGCAATACGTTTTGTTGCGAGTCAAGAAAACGTTTGTGCTGTTTTAAGTGGTATGAGTACACTTGCGCAAGTAGAAGATAATACATCTTATATGAAAGATTTTCAACCTTATAAAGAAGAAGAATATCAATTGATTAAACAAGTTATTGAAGTGATCAATCATGCAATTGCAATTCCATGTACTGCCTGTGAATATTGTGTGAAAGGTTGTCCAAAAAATATTCCAATTCCACGATATTTCTCTTTATATAATATTGATCAGCAATATGCTAAAAACTATTTCTCACCACAAAAAGTTTTTTATAATAATCTTATCGAAATTTATGGTAAAGCATCAGACTGTATTCAATGCAAACAATGTGAAAGAGCTTGTCCACAACATATCGAGATTACTAAGGGACTTAAAGAAGTTGTAACGCAATTTGAATCATAAAGGCAATGTTAAATCATTGTCTTTTTTTGTTCACATCTTTTTCATTTTTTCTGTGTATACTGCAAAAGGAGATTGAGAAAAAACAGTCAGAAAAGCAGATGATTTGAGTTCAAATCATACTGAAGTTCAATGAACTATCAATATGCATTTACTTTTGAGGTCATACGTAGGAGTTTATTTATTTGACAAAAATCGCCATTTTCAAAATTGAATAATTTTACATAGTATCTGCATATAAAATAGTATAATTATATGCAGATAAGAATGGAGGATGGACAACGAGAGTATTTGCTTATTCTTTTTTGAACAATGGGTATCTCCGGAGAGTCTGATCAATATAACTTCTAAAATCGTATTAAACAATGGCAGGAGTTCGCAAGGACTGAACTGGAATCTATTGCTAAAGTGCAGTCAGTCAAAAGCCCCAATGGCATTGAAGGCATTGTCACTAGCGATGAGCATTTCAATGCGATCGTAAACCCTCACTTAACAATGAGGCAGAAATTGCTAGATACAGGATATTCTTCGACTTCATGAGATGATGATGTCTATTGCGAGATATGAATATGGTATCCAATATAAGACTGATGACAATGTGACTTTGGAAGTAGATGCTGGATGTCAGCGGATAGTGCGTTTCTGATCTGTCCAGCAGCAGAGACAAGGCGATGGAACAACTTGGATTGCTTTATAAAAACGATTATTATGATGCTGGAAAATATGCTTCAAATAAACAATGAAAGGCTACTATGAATCCTAACGGCAATCTTTTGAGGTGTGGACACAAAATGATAACAGCTATTTTCCTTTCGTTGATAACTTTCTTTCCATGTTGTATATGTGCTACAAAGAACTGGATAAATGTTTTACTGTTGCCCATGGAAAGAAAATCACCAAAAAAGATTGTACGGCATTGAATAGCTTTACTCCCATCTCTAAAGCCGATATTTGCCATAACTTGATTGATGTTGATCCAACTACAGTGGAGGCGATGCTGGGGATATGATGAAAAGCGGAAGTATTAAACGAATTGGATAAGGATGGAATATGCGGTATATAAAAGCATAACGTCAAACAATTTACATTTCACATTATTAGGGGTAATGAGGAAACAGATTATACAATTCATAACCTATAAATGATCCAAATAAAAGGAAAACGCAGGATATAGTCACATTTTAAAAAAATTGCTAGTGGTATTTGACCAATAGTCGAAAAGTTTTCGTTAAGGCTCTCAGCTTTTGAATAAACAGAAGAAAGGAATGGGAAGGAGGTAATCTTTATGACAATAATTGTAATCATCATTGTTGTAGTGATGATCATTATACAAAAATTAGGATATCAAGATATGATTGTCAGACATGAACAAATCACTTCTTTAAAAATTCAATCTCCTGTTAAAATAATGATGCTCAGTGACTTACATGGAACTATATATGGATATAAACAAAGACGTTTGCTTCAAAGCATTTATCAACAAAAACCTGATGTGATTGTTTTTGTTGGGGATATGGTCGATGAAAGATGTGATTTAAAAGGATTAGAAGATTTATTGATGGGTTTACTTGATTTTCCTTGTTATTATGTTTTAGGAAATCATGAATTACGCTGTGATCTTGATAAGATTACTTTATTAATGGAAAAATATTCTGTTCATGCGATTGGCCAAAAATATAATGAAATAATGATTGGTCAATCGACTTTAATGATTGCGGGGATGGATGATCCTTTACAGATGATTTTGGAAGGTCAACGAAGACAATGGGAATTACAACTCCAAGAGTTAAGTGAACAGGTTAATCATCAGACGTATACAGTGTTATTATCACATCGACCTTCATTTGTTTTATCTTATCAACAAAGTCATTTTGATCTTGTTTTAGCTGGTCACGCTCATGGGGGTCAATGGCGTATCCCGTATTTATTGAATGGCGTTTTTGCGCCAGATGAAGGCTTATTGCCTCGTTATGCTGGTGGTCATTATTTGCTTGAACATACGCATTTAATTGTTGGGCGAGGGCTGGTGAAAAATTTTATTCCACGCTTTTTTAATCCACCGGAACTTGTTGTGATTGAATTATTACCACTCACAAAAGAGTGAAGTAAATATATACTAAAAAGATACTCCATAGGAGTATCTTTTGTATAAAAGCACTTATTGATGCTTGAGGGAGCTTGTTATTTTTTTCTAAATAAAGAGAAGATGCGATATAATTGTTCGCAATAAGAATAACGTTCATTCTTTACCCAAGTTGGGCAGTTGTCATTATTATATTGTGATAGATAAAATTGTTGGTTTAAGTTCATGTTGAGATTCTCCTTTATTTTTTCTTTTTACACTTATATTATATACAAATTTTAGACAAAAAGTAGAGACAAGGAGTCTAAAAAAAGTGAATACAATTGTGCATTTAGCACAAATAAATGTTATAATGAAGAAAAGGAGGGAGAGAATGGGATTTACAATCAATGATGCTTTAGTGCAAACACAGGATTTATATAAATTAAAACTATTAGCTGGAGAAAAGGGATGCAGTAATTCTATTAGTTGGGTACATATGATTGAAGATACAACAATTATACGTCAGCTATGGGGAAAAGAATTAGCAGTAACGACGGGACTAGGTTTTCAGACGCATGATTCATTAAAAAGATTTATTAAATGTTTAGTCAAATATCATAGTGTAGGATTGATTATTAATACAGGTAAATATATTTTTGAAATTCAACAAGATATTATTGATTATTGTAATGAACATAACTTTCCTTTGCTAACGACACCTTGGGAAGTTCATATGGCAGATTTGATAAAAGATTTTAGTATGCGATGTTTAAGTTCTGAAAAAGAAGATAGGCAGATTTCGAAATGTTTTATAGATGTTTTTTCGAATCCGAGATTAATTGAAGATGTGAGAATGAATTTAATGAGTCATTTTGATGTTGATGGCTATTTTCAAGTTTTGTTGGTGAGTATTGAGAATGCTAATTTGATTGATACGATTGAAAGAAGACGAATTGCTTTTCAGTTAGAATTATATTTTGGAAAAATTAATTGTGCTTATAGCTTTTTTTGGTTTGATGGATATTTTGTATGTATTGTCAATGATTGGAGCGAGGAGGCTTTAGAAAAAGCGGTAGAACGGATGTATATAAGCTCTAAGAAGCGTATGTCAGAGTATACTGTTCACTTGGGAATTGGGACAAGAATGCAGGATATGAGAAATGTGATTTTAAGTTATAAGCGTGCTTTAGCAGCGGTCAGAATGGCAACGACTTTTCAATATCCAATGATGTATTTTGAAGAGATGGGCGTTTATGCGATGTTGTTTTTAGTTGAAGATCGTCAGGCTTTAGTTCAAATGCATGATCAGTTGTTAAGTCCTTTGATTAAATATGATGAAACTCATCATAGTGATTTAGAAAGAACATTATATTATTATTTGATTTATGATGGACATCAAAAAATAATGGCAGAAGCTCTTTATATGCATCGTAATACTGTCAACTATCGATTGATGAAAATTAAAGAATTGATAGGATGTGATCTTGAATCTTTTGAAGAGAAAATGCCTTATATGTTAGCTTTTTATATTAAAAAGATGATAAAAAATGATGATTTGAAGATCAGTTAAGGAAAAAAATGATGATGCAAAGAATAATAATGGTAGGAATAGATCAAGTTTTTGTATATCATTGTTTTCATCTTGTACAAAATCTTGAAAAAGTAGATATAAATTTAATGATATATTTATTTCACTTTGTCATACTGACCATATATTAGGTTTGTTTTGAGATTAACAGGTATGATGCGTTTAGACGAGTATGATGGTCAACTCAATATTTATTGTCATGATGAAGTCATAAATGCAACTAAAAATATTTATCCACACTTATTTTCAAATACTTCTGTAGAATTAATAGACAAGTATTGAAATATGATTGTTTTATCAGATAATGAAACAAAGACAATTACGCATCGGAATTATACTTTCTTTGATGTCGAAGCAAGTCAAAACAATTGTATGGCTTTGAAACTGTTTTGGATAATGGTGAAAATTGGTGTTTTTAGATGATGAGACATGTTATCCAACTTTATATGAAAGGCTTAAAGGCACAGGTTATGTGATGTATGAAGCATTTTGTTTGGATAGGGAACAAGATATTTTTAAACCATATGAAAAGAAACATTCTACTGTTAAATCAGTATGTGAAAATTTCAAAGATTTCAATATTAAAAATCTCATTTTATTTCATACTGAAGATACTCATTTAACAAATCGAAAAGCATTATATCTCAATGAAGCTAAAAAGTATTATCAAGGTCATGTTATAGTACCTGATGATTTAGAAATAATAGAGCTAGATTAATTAATTTAATGCAATGATGCATAATAATAAGGATATGCCTAAAATACAAATCATAACGGATGAAAAAGTATAAAAAGTATGGTGGTGCAAAAAGCATTTTTGCACCACCAATCTATTGTAATAAGTTAATGAAAAAAGTTCCAAAAAGGAAGAACTGTAGATCAAATGAGAGATTTTTTTGCAAAAGAAAACAATGCTGATTTATGACAGCAGGGATATTTGTTAATATATCAACTTCATATGGATAATGTTATCCATTTTTTGTTTAGGTAGCATGCGAGACAACTTACCTACAAAAAAAACAACTCATCAATATGAATTGTTCTTTTAAACTATACTTTTGTAATTAGACATTGTTTCTTATAAAATGATATTCCATAACCAATCGCATTTTCATAACCTTCTTCTTGTAGTCCTTCAATATATTGTTTTTCGATAATTTGATTTACTGCTTCTTGGCTATTTTTTCTAAGTTCTTTGATATTCTTTGAATGCTTGCATTCTATTACTATCGCCGTATTGTCAATATCCATTGGTAATACTGCAATATCAAATCTTCCATTTCCACTTTCTCTGTTTGATTTGACATTATATCCATCAACTTTTAAAAATCCAACCATAAATCCATGATAGAAATTTTCTTCATTATCAAAGTAACTGATGGCATTCTTTAAAACTTGATTTAAGATTTTCTGAGCTTCTTTTTCTTTTTTTACAAGTAGAAGATCTATAAATTTATTTCTTCTTTTCTTTTGATATCCTTCAAACCATTTCATAAAGATATCTTCATAAATGAATTTAACTTCTTTATTAGGAATAACCAGTTGATAAGTATTGTTGATTCGTTCGCCATTTTGATTATAAGATTGTTCTTTGATCTTTAAATAACCTGTAAAGAGTAAAAAACTATATACATTATCATTTATAGTTTCTAATGTTTTAAAGTTCATTTCTCGATAAGTAAGTTCAGGTGATATCTTTTTGGTGATACTGTTTTCATTGATCAGCTGTTCAAACTCTTCTTTCATGACCAGCGTAGAATTTTCAATATATAATCTCACTAATTCATTACTGCTTGTATTGGCCCAAAAAGATACAGCAAAGAATTGATTATCAACCAATACTTTTTTAATATAGTTTAAAACACTCCATAGATTATAGATGTCTTTTTTACCAAAGAGATAACCATCATACCATTCCTTGATTTCTTCTCGTTTATCTATGAGGTTATAATACTTTAATAGATCGTCTATTTCATTTTGAGTGAAACCAAAACAATCACTAGCTTCTTGGTCGGTAATTGCTCGAACAGTGAAATTGTTAAGACCGGTAAAGATACTTTCTTTTGATATTCTTAAACATCCTGTAAGGACACCTCTTTCTAAAGCGTCATTTGTTTTCAAGGCTGAAGAAAATATATTTCTTAAGAAGTCAACCATATTATCATAATATCCATAATTATAGGCGCTTTGTAAAGGAACATCATATTCATCGATTAAGATGATGACTTTTTGATGATAATGTTTCATTAAGCATTGACTAATAATCATTAAACTATTTCTTAATTCAATTGTACTACTTTCTGTATTTTTTAAACTTTTCAGTCTTTTTTTGTCGTCTTCATCCAATAATGGACTATCTAATAATTCGATAAAATTTTAACAATGTTAGAAATGAGTAAAGCATATTGCTCTTTTTGATCTTCAAAATTCATATTATTCATATCTTTTAATGTTAAAAAAATAACAGGGTATTGATTTTGATAGATTTTCATTTCATCATTCTTTGAAATATGTAACCCATCAAAAAGATAGGTATTCTCTTTTTCCTTATTGGAAAAGAAATAATAAAGCATACTCATATTCAATGTCTTACCAAATCTTCTTGGTCTTGTGTATAACATGACTTTATCACTTAGTACATCTTCAATTAACATCGTCTTATCTACATAGTAATAATTCTTATCTATTAATTCTTTGAAGTTTTCAGTACCAGTAGTTATACGCTTCATTACCATCTTTCCTTTCGTAAATATTTTTATTATATCTATTATAACATAGTCTTTTATAAAAGTCATTTATCTAAATATGAATGATTTCAAGGTTTCAAGGCTTAGATATTTTATTCACTGTTTTATTCTAATAGCTTTAAAGAATTAACTGAAAGTACCTAGTATGAATGGTGGTAATAGTGTAGTAAAGTCTAAAATGTTTATGAACAGCAAAAATTATTTCAATCGAAAAGACTATCAATAAAGAATAGTCTTTTTATATTTTAATAGAAAATTTTAATTACTTGACTTCAATTTTTTATTATTCTATCATTCAAACAGAGCAAGATCTTACTCAAAAATATGAGGAGGAAATAAAAAATGTATCACGCAAGATTTAAAAAAAGTCATTATGAAGCAGGGTACCATTGGGGAAGCTTATTATATAAAAATGGAAATATTATAAGTCATCAACATACTTTTGTAATAACAAAAGAAAGAAAAGAATTTGCTAAACAATGTTTACCATTATATAAAAAGTATTATCCAGAAATATTAGAAGAAATAAAAGGCATTGCTGATGGGCAAAAAAGTTCTTATGAAGATTTATATACTTTCTTAATGAGTATGTATTGTTTTGAATTTAATAATCATTGTACTTGCATTGCTTTTAAAGATGATAAAAATATAATTTTTGGAAGAAATAGTGATTTTTTGGTAGAATTAGAAAAATTATATATGAATTGTTTATATAAATTAGATGGAGTGTATGCATTCAATGGAAACACAACTGCTTTTGTTCAAATGGAAGATGGGATTAATGAATACGGGCTTGCAGTAGGACTTACTTTTGTTTATCCTAAAATAAAAAATGCAGGATTTAATTCAGGTATGCTAGTGCGTTATTTACTAGAAAAGTGTAAAACAACAGAGGAAGCAATAACAAAAATAAAAAACTTGCCTATTGCATCATCACAAACTTTAACTATCATAGATAAATTAGGAGTTATGGCAGTAATTGAGTGTAATTCTAAAGATAGAGAAATAATGAGACCAAATGATGATGACAACTTTGTTGTTGCTGCTAACAACTTTAATTCATTAAAAATGAAAGCATATAAAAATATAGGGATTGATGATTGGAACTCTAAGGAAAGATATAAAGTTGCATATCATTCATTAAAAGAGAATATTTTTTCATTTGATTTAGCAAAAGATATATTATCTGGAAAATTTAGTTTTATGTGTCAATATGATCGAAAAACAGGAGCAGATACTGTATGGTCAGTTATATATGATTTGAAGAATAATAAAATATATAGAGTTGAAGGAAATCCATTACGAAAGCAGTTTAAAGAAGACACAAGAATGAAATTCAGATAATCAATAAGGGCTTATCAAAAATAATAAGCCCTTTTATGCTATAAAAATAAAAACTTACAAACTTTTTGACTATTTAAAATAACTGTGGGTTTAGAGTCGCTGCAAAATAACTTGTGGTGACTTTTATTTGCTATTTACAGATTATGGGGTTAAGATCTTGATAAGATATTTAATATATGATTATAATTAGATAATAATTTATAAAAATATAGATAAGATTATTAGTGTTGGATCTAATTAAGTTGATAAGATTAAATGATATAAAGGAGAAAAAAAGGATAGAAATCCACTCTCTTACCAAAAAACTTCTATCCCTAACCTATACAATTATGGTAATACTAAAGTTTAAAGATAAATGC
>CAYSWW010000019.1:0-20567 GCA_964434915.1 uncultured Coprobacillus sp. | reverse complement strand
CTCCAGCAAATAACCAATTTAATGACGATGTTAAACCAGACCAAACAATATCAGAAATCCAATTACCAATGACCCATCCGATTGGACTTAAGATAGTATGAGCAACAAGGACTGCCAATACTAATGAAAAAAATGGCACAATAATCATGCTGATTGCAGCTGGTGAAATTTTTCTAAATAAACTAATGCAAATCCTGCTAAAATAGCGGGAATAACTTGAGCTTGATATCCAATCATTTGTACTTGTACGAAACCAAAATCCCATACAGGAATCTCAGATATTGGCGTATTAGCAACCAAGTAAGCATTCAATAATTGTGGAGAAACAAGTGTAAGCCCTAAAACAATCCCTAAAATCTGACTTGTTCCCATTTTCTTAGTAATTGACCAAACAATACCAACAGGCAAGAAATGAAAAACAGCTTCCCCAATTAACCATAAAAAGCTATCAACACCAGCCCAAAACTGCGAAATTTCTACTAATGTTTTTGTGCCATTTTCAAAAAAGGCAATTGAATCAATACAATTTCGAAAACCTAAAATTAAACCTCCACAAATCAAGGCTGGAATAATTGGTGCAAATATTTCTCCAAGATTACTCATTAATCTTTGAATAAAATTTTGCTGCCCTTTCGCTGAATTTTTTACTGCTTCTTTACTGACTCCTTCAATTCCACTCACTTGAATAAAATCGTTATAAAATTCTTGAACCTCGTTACCAATAATGACCTGAAATTGTCCAGATTGAGTAAAAGTCCCTTTTGCTGAAGGAATCTTTTCAATATCCTTCACATCCGCTTTTTTTGGATCAACCAAAACAAAACGCATTCTCGTTACACAGTGAGATACGGCTTGAATATTACTTTTCCCTCCAACTTTTTCTAATAAATCTTTTGCATCTTGTGTAAATTATCCCATTTTGCCCTCCTTAACTTGTACGTACACCATAGTCGTTATTAGCTTATCATGTACGTACATGTATATCAATAAGAAAAAGAGTTTTTTGAAACAAAAAAACATCCAAAGGATGTCTTATAATTCTGTTCTTCTTGCAAAATCAACAAATCTAAACATATCAGGACGATGTTTGGAAATTGTATATTGAAACAAAGTCGCATCTTCTAAATAAGTATATGATTTCACACATACCAATAAATCATAATCTAACAAATTCAACAGTTCTTTTTCTTTTTCTGTTGCTTTAGTCACGGTAATTTCCTTTCGGGCAAAACTAACTTTCAAACTCAACTCTCCTTCAATATATTCATATAAAGAATTTTGAGCATGTTCAATCGTTAAACCTGGAATAACATCTTTTTTTAAATAATCTGTATCTAAAATCACACGTTCACCATCTATTTTACGTATTCGTTCAATATGATAGATTACGCCATCATCCATATATAAGTGTTCTTTCAAATCATCAGAAACATTCTCTTCTAAAAAAACATGAACAATCGTTTCAACATCACGATGTAAAGTCTTTTGTAACTCTTTAAAACTTGTCACGCCAGATACCGGAAAAGCAATTCGATCAGTATCTAAAACCAACGATCCTTTTCCTTTGTTTTTTTGGATATAACCATTTTGCAATAGTAAATTTAAAGCCTTTCTTATTGTATCCCTTGAAGCATGATACTGTTTAACTAATTCATTTTCACTTGGTAAATATGTATTTGGTTTAATTATTTTGTGTTTAATTTGATTTAATAAATCTTGATATATCATTTGATACTTACTCATTGCTCACACTCCTTAATATTCAGTATACAAAAATTTGATTCATCATGCAAGGCATGTCCGAACAAGAGGCTTATTCATGTTTTTATTAAAAACATGAATTTCATTTTGAAAATGCTATACAAAACTGATATAATTTATATAGGAAGAAGCGTATCACATGTTGCATAAGTCCAGTTTGACTGTCACGCTTTTATGCTTTAAAGGGGGTTCATTTATGGGTAAAATCATAACAATTTCAAGAGAATATGGTTCCGGTGGTCGTCTCATTGCACAAAAAGTTGCAAAAAAACTTGGAATAAAATATTATGATAACGAAATTATCGATTCAGTCGCAAATGAATTAGGTTATGATATTGATACGATAAGAAAAGCAACAGAAAAGAAATCATCTGGTTTCTTATATTCAATGGTTTCAACAACAGATACTTTACCTTTATTTGATCAAGTCTATATTGCACAATCCAAGGTCATTCGTCATCTTGCTGAAAAAGAATCTTGCATTATTGTTAATGGTGTTGCTGATTATATCTTAGAAGACTTTGATCATATACTTTCTATTTTTATTCACGCACCGTTTGAATCAAGAGTTAGACGTGTCAAAGAAGATTATTTAGAAGAGCACGATGATTATAAGAAATATGTGAGATCTAAAGATAAAAAGCGTAGTAACTACTATAATTATTATACAACTAAAAAATGGGGACAATTGAAAAACTTTGACCTAACTATTAATAGTGATTTAGGTCTTGATGAAGTTGCTGACTTCATTGCTGAAGTTTATCAAAAAGGACATTTCTAATAATGAAACCTATTCTCGCAAAAGGAGTTCAATTCTAAAGAACTCCTTTTGTATTCCATAAAAAAAGAAATCCAGTTTATTAAACAACTGAAATTTCTCGTATTATTATGACCATGGATAAGCACTCTTCGTCCAAGTATGTGATGAATTATATATTTGTGATGATGAAACCAAGAAAAACTGTCTCGTATATTTATAAAGCTGTTCAAATAGAGGATCAAAATGATACCATACACCTTCTAATTGAACCATCGTCCAATAATGAAGCTCAAATTCTCCATAAACATTATGTCCACCACCTTCAACTAAGATGACAGGAATATTCAACTTATTCATGACATAAACTTCCAAAGCCGCATAATGGAAACAATGCCCTGTTTGTTTTGTTAGAATTTCTTCAGCGTAAATAGGCATATTCCCCGTAATATCATTTTTATAATCCTTTTCTCCATTATTTTTATACTTTAAATTATCAAGTGCCCATTGATAAAAGGCACTTAACTTTTCTTTATCCGTCATATCATCAGTAATAATTTGATCGAGAAGTTGATCTAATGCCGTATCCAAAGAATCGCTTTGCTGCCCAATTGTTATTTCACCAGTATCTAAACTGTAGACAACAACATCACGTTGCACTTGAGTAACATTACCCACTTCATCAACAAAATCAATCGTTACTTCATATTTTCCATAATTTGATACATCGACCTCAGAATCATCGACAGTCACTTGAATATCTTCTTGAGATGAAACATTATCACTATATGATAATCCTTCCGTATAATCAACGTCTGTTGTGTCTTTTATAACATATAAAGTCACATTGTTGTCAACTATAGGAGCTTCATCATCTTTCTTAACTGTAACTTGTGTTGTGTACACCGTTTTATTGTCATATTCATCAGTTAATACAATTTTAACAGTGTAATCTTTTTCCTCATCAAAAGCATAATCTTTTTCAAAAGATACTTCAACGGAAGAATAATCCACAATATCTTTAACACAATCTTGAGCTTCAATTGGGCTTCCAATATAGCAAACCAAATCATCAACAAGTGTTGCTGTTGGAGCAGTCGTATCGCTGATCACAAGTTTAGATTGATATACTTTGTTACGATATTCTATTTCTACAGGATACTCTCCAACAATTGAAGTATCAATTGTTGATAAATCCGTTTTCAATGTTGCTTCATCACTATGACAATTTTTTAAAAAATCTGATGCCACAACATCAATTTCTTCCCCTACTTCACTCGTAACAGCGTTAACAGCTGAAATTCTAAAAAACAAAAGATAAATACCAACACCTATCAAGATAACAATTCCACTAATTACAACAAATAGAACACGTTTTTTTAATTTTCTATGTTTCTTAACCATTGACTATCCCTCATAAGAGTATTCAATATATGTTACAGTCTCATCAACAATTAAAAATTTTAATTTTTGATCATCTAATTGATAAACAATATAATTTCCTTCTTCAGTATAATCATCCCCATATACTTCTTGAACATCTTCTAAACTATCCCCTGTTTGAATGCCTCTAGATGTTTCTCCATCATCTAATAAATCAATATAAAGTACATAATCTTTTCCATCTTGTGGATATGTATAAACTTCACAATCAGCATAAGTATAAACCTTATCCATTCCATCATATCCACAACTTTCAGATTCAGAATATGTATATTCTCCTAAAGCATCTGGATCCATTTCCTGATTCAATGATAATGAACCATTGTCATTACTATAGATAAAATCATCTGCTTGAATGGCACTAACTCCTTGATTACTACAACCAACCAATAACATAACTGATAAAATTAAACCGAATACTTTTTTCATTTATTTCTCTCCTTACATTCTTTTAAAATCCTTGATATAAAACAACAGTACTACCTAACCAATATAAAGCAAGAATAGCTATTACTAATTTTATTACAATATATACGAGATAGACATGATCATTCAAATGCTTCATCATTTCTCACCTCTAATAATTCAATTAAACCTAATTGACTCGATAAAAATGCAACTCGACAACCACCAAAGAGAACAGCTTCTTTAGCTTCAGAAATAACGATACTTCCTAATTGACATAGCTCCTCTATTGTTGCATCTAAATCTTCTACTTCATAACAAGTATGATAAAGAAATTGTCCTTTTTTGACAAGTCTTAAAACTGGTTTTCCTTGAATTAACTCAATATTCAAATGATCCACAGTTGTTATCATACATAAATCAGCTTCCTGTAAAGGATCATAAATCACATCACTGATTTTTTCAATATCAAATAATTTCTCCACATATTCTTGGGCATCAGCAATCTTTTCACAAGCAATCCCAAGATGATGAAATTTCATAACTGATCACCTCACAATAATCCAATAATATCATAACCAATAAAAATAAAAGATATATAAATATATAATTGCGTTACGACAATTTCAACAATTTTAACATGCTTTTTTTGACGATATAAACGAAAAGCCTTTTTCCCACCTAATTTCTTTGTCATATAAGTCGTATACAGCTTCGTCAAACAAACACCTATCGCTTGTAAAATACCATAAATCAAATAATTTAAAGTTGTACCATGCCATAGTCCAGCAACCAAAAAAGCGACAAAGAAAGCAATATATTGACTCACATCAATTGAAAAACGATTCATCAAATTCTTAACAATTGGTGTAAAAATATAAGTTGTAATCCATTTTGTAAGAGTAATATGCTGGCGATTCCAAAAATCACTGATATCTCGTGCTAAATAAGGCTGATTGAAGTTCTCTGGTAAATCAAAACCAGCTAATTTCCCAGCACCAATCACAACATCACAATATCCAGAAAAATTAAAATAAATAAACCAGACATTACAAATCATAAAAATACAAAATGGAATCAATTGAAATTGCGATGAAAGACTTGCAAATGCTTCATCAGCAAATTTATGTAAAAAATAAGAAATCAACGAAATCTTAATAAATCCATTTGCAATACGATTCAAACAATCTAATATTTCTCTTTGACTCAAATCACTTTTAGCTGTATAAAAATCAGCATAATAGCCTTGATATGTTTGAATCGGTCCACAAATAATCGTATAAAATGAAGTGATATAGTTTAAATAATCAAATAAATGCTTCTCTTCTTGACGATAGAAATCATATCCTAAAACATAATCCACTTGTCTAAAAACAATATAAGACAAACCAAAAATAACAAAAGGAATCAAATAAGGAATATGTAAAGATTGAAAAATCCAATCATATTGATTTAAATATAAAAAGAGAATAGCCATGATTAAAAATAAGAGTGTTTTCTTTTTGAAAAAATGACAATATATATAAGGAATAACAATCCATATCATAGATCCAATAAATGCAAATAATGATCCACATGCTAAAAAATACATACCTAAATTAATCAATAAAAAGATATATTTTTTATATTTGTTATTCCTTAATACAATTGGTGCTAAAAATAAAATAAGAATGAGTTCAATTGATGTAATACTCATTTAATTTTCTTTTCAATCATATCAATTAAGTCACCAACGTTTTTTAAATGCATCATTTCAACTGTAGAAAACTTTATTTGAAACTCTTTTTCACATAAACTCATTAATTGAATATGTGTTAAAGAATCCCAATCCTCAATATCATCAGCAGTCATTCCACGACTTAAAACAATATCCTCATCATCAAATAAATCTCTAAAAATCTCTGTTAATTGTTCAGTTACATTCATTTTCATCTTCTCCTACAATATATACTTTTTTTCTCAAATCCAAATCTACATCAATCTGATAGCGATTCTCATCAATCTTTTGAAATCCCATCTTGCTATAAAAATCCTTCACCATCTTATTCTTTTTCGAAGCAATATATTCACCTATCAACGATTGACAACCCCACACTTTCGCTACATTTAATACTTCATTAAAAGCAAAATCTTCAACCCCACGCTTTAAAACACGACAACTCATCAGCCAGTTTTCAATAAAACAGTCCTGATTTTCTTTATGTAATATAATACAAGAAATCAACCCATACTGTGAAAAACAATCAGATAAAGTCACATACAAAAGCTTATAATGGGGATCAGCTTGCATACGATGAACATCCGCTTCTGTTAATCTCACCGTTCTTAAATTAAATTGATTAGACTTATTCGATAATTGAATAAAGCGCTCAAGCTCATTGTCACCAATTTCACCAACATACCCTTTCATCTGTAAAGATTCAAGATAACTATCATAATCCACAAAAGATCGTTGTAAGGCCTGACGTTTTATATTTTCCTGATATGTTTGGCTACGCATAATATCCTCTTTTGTCAAAGCATGCCAATCAAAACACATCGCTTCATTTAAACAACGCACATATAAAGCAGGATCCTCTGGTAAATCAATAACCGTTACTTCTGGTAAAAAAGTTTTCACAATTTCTCTTTCCACCGGATTATCATCAACAAAAACAAGCGAATCAATACCAATGTTCAAAAATTCCGATATTTTTTTAATATTAGAAGCCTTATCTTCCCAATTTGCGATAAAGCAAGAAATATCATCTAATGACAAACGCATAAATGGATTTTTAATAAATGCTTCTTTCGCTACATCCTCTTCATTTTTAGAACAAACAGCTAAAATAACGCCCCTTTGTTTCAACTTCAACAAATAATCCTGAAAAGCCAAATAAGCCTCTCCAATAGCATCATTAGGATTCAAGTTAATTCCGTCATAACCGTCATCACCAACAACACCACCCCATAATGTATTATCCAAATCCAAGACAACACATTTTCTAACATTTCCTTCTAAAGAGCACATACGACTCACATAATAAGAAACAACAATAGGTAAGTTTTCATAAGAAAAACCAGCTTTATTCAAATAATAATTTCTTTCATCAAACCAATATTGTTTCCCAATATAAGAAGCAATATATTCGAAATCAATGAGATGAACATGATGTGGTTTTTCTATCATAAATTGATAATTCAGTAATCTTAAAGCATTCGCTTTTGAATAAAGAACACTTCCTTCCAATTGATCCAATTGCCTTTCAATTGGTATCACAAAAGAAGATTGTAAGACAACACAATTAAGCTGATCCAGCTTATCCCATAGCGTACGATAATAAACCATAGTTTGATGACACCAATCATCAATTGTCTTTTGATCAGACAATAAAGGTGGATAAACATGAATATCACTATCATGTGTCAATAAGAAAACATATTGTGGTTGAAAAGCATACAACGGAGAATGTTCATCTAATATTTCTGATGTAATTCCATTATATTCACCTTCATAGATATCCAATGCATAGCCTTTTTGATAAGCCATGAGTTCTAATATTTTCACAAAAAACTGAATGCTTTTTGAACCAATTACCGCAACTTTATAAACTTTTTGATGAGCAGTTAATTCATCTTTAACTTTGGCATATTTTTTCGCATATTTCAAAATATCTAAATATGATTGTTTTTTTAAATCTAATGTTAAAAACTGATTGATTTCATTGATGACTTTTTCTTTATTCATAAAGTCCTCCTAATTCTTCTTTAAGCTTTTGATCAACATAAGCCGTATAAATCTGACATCCTTGATAATTCAAATGAGTATTATCAATATAATATTGATCATCTACAGCTAAACGACTATCAATATAATGAATCTGATTTTCTTCCAAAAAAGGAATAAGTTCTTGATCAACATATTCATTAAATAAACGACCAGCTTCAGAATCTATTAATGAAGAATGCATATATAAAATATCTACTACAACATGATTGCTTGCATATGATAAAATAAATGATTCAATTTGTTTCTTTGTCCCTTGATCAAAAGACAATAACTTCTCATACCCATCCCATTGATTCGCATTCGTAGTAAAAAGGGCATCATAATTACCATCTTGGAAATATTGACAGACATATTCATATGCTTTTTGAATTCTTCGACTATTGAGGCCAAAGAATCGACTAATATGATAGAATGGTTGTCTTGAAACCTCTAATTGACTACTTACTTCATAAAGTGATGCATATTCTAAAGCTGAAACAATAACCTCATTTTTTAACGTATTCTTTTTAAATAAAACTGGTGAAATGTCAATTTTCACAAGATCATCTTCATTTACTTGCATATTTTCTGTTTCTAAATAACTTTTCATCACTTGATAAGCTTGTATTGTTGCCGAACCACTACAAGCTCTTAATAACTCATATTGCGAAGAAAGTCCATCATCTAATAATCCAACAATTGATGTAGACGCACCATACAAAACTATCTTAGATCCTGAAATCCGAGGAAAACGATAAATATAATCTAACCCCATTCCATTACCTTGTGTAGATGGTACAATAAAATCTTCTTGTTGGCTTCTTTGTTGATATTGAGCATCAATCGTATCTGTATAATATTCACATAAATGACCTAACACACAAAAACATAATACTAATAATACGGTCATTTTTATCAAATTAAAAATATATCTTTTCATTTTTGAGCCTCACTATATGACTAATTAAATCTCCTAAATTATAGAAGAGACACATATTCATGTCAAGCAAATGTCCAAAAAAACATGTAATCGCCATGATTTTTCATCATTTCTTTTCTAATAAATTTACTCCTTAACTTCTTTTGTGATAAAATCTAAAAATTTAGAAACTGTATAACTTAAAGATTGATATTTTTTCCAAACAATAATAGAACGTGAAATTAATTCAGGGTATAGTGGTTTAAAACACAAATCATCATTTTCCTGACTATCTAGTGAACCCTCAATTAAAATAGCATATCCTGTCTTATTTTTTACTAAAATTGAAGCTGTTGATGAGAGTTCGGAAGTCGCACAAAAATGAAGCTTGTCATAGCCTTCACCATACCATTTTGAAAAATAACTTTGCGTTTGTAATCTGGCAGTATTAATTAAAGGAATATCTTTTAAATCTTCAGCCGTGATATATTCTTTTTTAGCCAAAGGTGCATCTTTACGCATGAGTATTCCCCATCGCTCTTGTTCTTTTAATCTAATAAAATTGAGCTTTTCTAATTCAATTGGCTCCAAGACAATGCCAATATCCAATAATCCATTATCAATATTTTCAACTACAAAATCACTATTTCCACTCCTAAAATGAAATATGGATAAAGGTTGCGCTTCATGAAAATCATGAACATATTGCCCCATTATTCGGGTTGCCTGCATCATCCCACAACCAATCGTAATTTCACCATTGATTTCATGCTCCTGATTTCCAATTTCCAATTCTGCTTTTTCTGATAAGCTTAAAATTTCTTCTGCCCGTCTTTTTAAAATTAATCCAGATTCTGTCAAAATTATTTTTCTTTTGCTACGAATAAATAAAGTAACTCCTAATTCATCTTCCAATTGCATTAATTGCCGACTTAAAGTCGGTTGCGTAATATGTAAAGATTCTGCCGCACGTGTAATATTACCTTCTCTCGCAACCGTTAAAAAATATTTCAAAACACGTAATTCCATATTTCCCTCCTAAAAAAAAGATATAAGTTCTTCTTATATCTTAAGTGATTTTATTTCTAATGTCCAATATAAATCAACAGAAATCATCGATTCTATCATTCTTCATAATAAAAAGCATACTTCTCATGACTACAAATTTTCAAAATCACATTCCCATCACAATAACAGCATAAATCCTCAAACTCATAACCAAAAACATGATAAGTTGAAAACAATTTTTTCATATGAGACACCACTTCATCAAAAGCATCCATAGATAAAGTCAACATTTCAAATACAGGTCCAACTGTAACTGGAGTCATTCTCGTTAAATCACGTTTAATTAACCACTCTGAAGGAATATCTAGAGGTTCTTCTTTCAAAGAAGCAAATTCACAATATTGAAATTCTTCATAAACTTCCATTTCTTGGTTGAACAACTCTTCAAAATAATCCTGAGCAGCTTTTTCATCTTGAAAGTGAAAAAATCGATCAAGTTCATCTTTATAGCCATTCGTATTATTTTGATAATCATGTATTCTTTTTTGATGATTTTCGATGATTGTGTCATAAAAAGCATTTTGCATTGCTTCAAATTCTTCGGGGCTGATATATCCATGATAATAGCGAGCAATTGAAAAACAATCTCCCTTTTCTTTACATTGTTCTAAAAATGTTGATAATTCGTTCTTCTTTAAATTTTTTTCAATCTTTCTTTCTTTCATAATCTAACATCCTTTCTTATATCCCTCTCATTTTTATTTAGAATATGACTGCGAGTATTTTATCATAATATTTTGTCAATATTATCATATTATTATCTTTTTTATAATTTTACACAATTATTCATGAATTTTCCCTTAATTATTGACCAATAAAAAAACGAAGAGTTCTCAAATAATCTCCTCGCTTATTTCATTGACTATTCACTCCACCCGTTGCAACATTAATTTCAACTCAATAGATTTTTTGTTTCACTTGTTCTTGCATCAACTTTAAAAACATTTGTTCTATAATCATGATCCATACCACTTACTTGTTGTATGGCTATATTTTTCGCATTTTTATCACTAATAAGCTTTTGTGATGAAATTGTTCCATCAACATGAACCAAAGCACATGCTTGCGCTTCATACACAGAAATTGAGTTTGTCATCGATATCTTATCAATTGATGCGAATTCTGTTTCATTAGGTGTTGCTGTAATCACTGGCTAATCAGTAGCTTTTACACTTATTTGCGTTTTAGCAACTGCTGTAATACCTCCTACCGATAATAAAACCTGCTACAACTCATTTCAATATTTTATTTATTATAATGTCTTCCTGTTGTACTATATATAATACGAAGACTTTTATATATTTTTGGGGATTGTTTCAAATTTTTTAAAAAAGTTAAAAAAGCGAATTACTTTTTTAACTTTTAAGATATTTTGCTTGAATTCCTTTTCCTTCTAATTTTAATGAATAGCAAGGACATATTTGCGGATTTGTTATAACTTGATAGAGTTTCCAAAGAGTTGGCAAAAAGACTTCCCAATTTCCAACTTCTTCCGATGCATGGTTAGCCCATATCTTCCCATCTCCGGCATCATTTTCAGTCATTTCAATAGCTGAAGACATCCCAACAACACCATCATCTGTGGCCTGCCATTGATGCAAACGATAACCAATAGCCGGATCATCAGCATGTACATTTTCACCCGTCAAACTAATTCCAGCAACAATAATAGCATGATCATATTTGATATATTTTCTGACTTTTTCAGGCACATCTTCTAAACGTTCAGTTCGAATATAAATCTTCATTGAGATACCATTTCCCCATGTTTGTGGTGCAATGTGAATTGTTCCTTCCATTCCATGCATTTCCTGTGGGGTAATAAACCATTCAAAACCATTATGCTGATTTGGATGCCATAAATAATCACATTTATCCATATTACTCCAAAACCAGTCTAACTGTAATGCTGTGACGCCGGTTAATTGCCAATCAATATGTGTCCCCACTTCATCATGTGTTATCTGACTTTTCATCGTTCTTTCTCTCCTTATATAATATGTTAACATCAAATCCCTTTTTGTTCAATCTTATTTCATATATAAAGCAAACCATCCCTCAACCTATTCATCTTTTTGAACAAGCTGAACAATCGCTAGACAAGTCAGGCCTATAGCTAACATACTGATTGCTGAATGCGTATCAATATCATGCATAGCAGATAGGGTAACAACAGCAATGCCCATTGCTAAAGCAATACCTTTCAAGACAAGATGAAACATTGCACTCGTTTTGTGATTTGTTGAATGCTCTTTTTTATTTGTTGTGATGTGCATAAGCTCATCTACAGATACATCCAAAATTTCAGCCAGTTGTGGAATAGACGCAACATCAAGGAATGATAAATGACACTCCCATTTTCTCTGCTAGTTCAAGCTGTGTCATCCCTTTTTTCTTACACAACATTGCTATCATACTTCCAAAAATTTGTTCCTTCATTATATTTTCACTCCTTCAATTTGATGATTTCATCATAACATATTCTTTTTCGATACTCTACCGACTGCCAGTTTAGATAACTCGATCAATAGTTTATAAAGAGTTGAGTAATAATTTTTGAAAGTATGCTTACCTCTGCTTGATGATGAAAGTAATGTAAATATGAGTAATATCAAGTTTTTTTATCTCAACTGTATCGATTACTTTTATAAAATATGCAATCTTATAAATATGATTGCTTTAGTATAGCTAAACAATCTTTATCTGATAATTCATAACGATCATGATGAAAATTATTGCTTTTCTCGCATTAGCAATGACGTTAGGAAATTCATCCGTGTTTATATGATCATCAGACATTTTCAAATGATTGATTTCACATTACTGGTAGATATCTTTAATCACTTCTATAAACAGCTTGGTTGACTGTCCTTCTTAACACTTAGCAACTGCGCCATTTCAATAAAGATGTCGTTACAAACATGTTTAATGTAAAAATTGAAAATATGCTTTAGATAAAATCATCTATCCCGCTCCATGTGGCAGTTTAGGATGAAGAGCAGACATAGTACATTCCAATGCATGTGTTCCACTTCTTTGAATAAACATTCCAGAAAAAATAGCTCACAAAAGCTATTTTTTCTCTCGCTTCCTTATTAGAACCGTCTTTGACTGCTAATGATAAATACTTTCCAGTATATTGAGTAGCTTGCTTGCAAAAATAGAACTCATCTCATGCTAATTTTTATTAATTAGATTTTCCATACTGTGAGTCAGTGCATCCCAACTTTGATAAGCGATTAAATGCTAAGATTTCGAATAAATAAGAGAATGATCGAGCAATGTTATCCTTGAAAAAAATCTTTCATTTTTAAATGCGACCTTTTCTCTCGTAGGTATATAGGTAAAATCATAACAAAGAATAATAGTATATGCTCATTTTCAGTACACTTAAATGGGATTGTTATGATTATAAAATGGTGAAAATAATCTATGATTTATCGAAAGGTTAGCGAAAATTAAAGAATGTACAATATATTCAATACTTTTTTCCTTATTGAAGAAAGAATATATGTCTTCTTATAAAATCACTATTGATCATCAAATGAGAGTTTATTATCATTTAGAAGAAAGGTAGCAAACTTCATTTCATAGTTAAATATGTTATTATTAAACTATAAAAAACTAATGAAAAGCCAACACAAGTTGGCTTTTATAGTCGATGGAAAATAGGTTTCATCTTATCAAATGTACAATAATATTCAAAACCTAATTCCTTTAATATCTTTTTTGTTTCTTCAATATATGCTCCTAAATGTTCTTTTTGATGACTATCACTTCCTAATGTAATTATTTTTCCACCTAATTCTTTATATAATTTTAAAATATTTTGAGATGGTGTTAAATCGGGTAATCCATACCTATAACTAGATGTATTCACTTCAATTCCCTTTTCATCTTTAATAACAATCTTTAAAATTTCAGTAACAATATCTTTAATATTTTCAAAAGGATAAACCCCTGCTTCATCATAACGAGTAATCATATCAAGATGACCTAAAACACTATAATCTTTATAAACTTTAATAACATTTAATATTTCTTGATAATATCTTTCATTATATTCCTTTTGTGTTCTACCTCTTTGAAAATCTTGTGTCCAAAATTCTTTATCCTCAACTTGATGGCAAGACAATATAATAAAATCAAAATCATATCGATTAAATAAACTTTGATACATTGGAATCGTATGTACTTGTATACCAAATTCCATTCCCTGTTTTATTTTAATTTCTGAATACTGATTCCTCAGTTTTGCTATTTCATTAAAATAAAGAGGATAATTAACATTAAATGGTGAAAATTCATAACCTTTAGACATTTCTTTTTTCTCTTCATCTGTTAAGTTATCTTGATCAACTTTAATTCCATAATCAACATGATCAGTAAAACAAATCTCATCCATTTTCATATCAATAGCATCTTTAACTACATCTTCCATTAAATAATCACTATCATCACTATAGTATGTATGAACATGATAATCACAAAACATTTTCTTTCCTCCTTTATCTTATATCATTAGATCTTTTATCCTCAAATCCATTGTTATCTTTACTATTTCAAAATAATTGTTTTCAAGTGCCAATAGGCTATTGATTATCACTCTAGAATAATTATACTCAATTACATTGACTGAGTACATATTTTATTTACATTTAAAAAAGATTCCAAAAATTTTTAGCATCTTCACACTGTAAAGATTTTATCAACAATATATCTTTTCCAATTACTTTCTAACATTTCTTTCTTTTCAATATATCATTCGCCTGCACGATTGAATCAGTTAAATGTGAATCATTTGTTGTAGTTTTATCTTCTTCTGTTGGCTCTTGTGTCGTTGGTTCTTCTACAGGTTCTACTTCATTTAAACTATCGATTGCTAACATAACATTCGCATAAGCAACTCGAATAAGTTCTTTATCATCTAAATCAATAGCTGATTGCAATTTAGCTAAAGCAGCAGATAATTGATTCAATGAATCACTAGTATAAAAATCACCATTAATCAAACTCTCTGCTTGAGTTGCTGGATCATCGCTATAATCTACAATTCTCACGATTTAATCATCAATATACCATTCTATATTATTTTCTGACCAGTTGATTTCAAACATATGATAAATTTCACCAGAAACCGACGATCCGTCATCTCTAATAGAGCCTCATTTATAACCCCAATAATCAATATTAAGATTATTTGAGTCAACATTTCCACTTTGTTCATTTTTATCTTTTCATACAACTTCATAGACTTCATTAAGATCACTTATATCATCATTAATTTCACATAATGTAGCTTCATCAATATAAACTTGAAATGTTATTGTTTTATATTGCCATGCTTCACCTTCTACACTAAATTGTATTCTTGCTGCCACACGATAATCAGTATTAGCTTTTAATGTGACAATCTGATAAATAATTTTATATACTAATTCATAATACCGGTAATTAAGCATATACCTTTTTAATAAGAAAAAGAATGTATACTTACTAACCAAAATAAGCATACATCCTCATCACTCTTATTTTTCAAGATAATCTACGCACAATTTTGTTAAACCACTCAACATATAAGAGCTTACTTCTTTAATATAATAAAAATCCGGTAAAAATTCCTCTGGTATAAAAGATAATAATGTTTTCTTTATTTCGTCTATATCAGGTGTCATAGGTGAAAAGACAGCTACAGCTTCTGGTCCGAAAATAGAAATAGTTGGAAGCAATGATTTTGTGACAATTTCCAAAGAACCTTGTTGTGTCCAAGCTAATTTTTGAATTTCATCAGATAATTGCATACGCTTAATAAAATGTTTAAGTTCTCCGGCTATTCCATTCTTTCCTCTTAATATTTTTCCATCAACAATAATCCCTTGTCCACCAACACCAAATCCAAATGGCTGTGAATGAAAAACAATATTTTTATATTCAGGATGCTCTAATGAAAAACCGACTACCACAGCATTAGCATCATTATACAAAAAAACATCTATATTATATTTTTCTTCAAAATCCTTTTTAATATCAATGTCTCTTCCCTCATTTGGATATTTTAATAATTTATTGTCTTTAACAATTCCAGGTGTTGCAATACCAATAACATCAATATAAGAATGTTTCAATAATATCGTATCTATAATATCATATAAATCATAGATATTCATCGATGGTTTAATAATAAGATTACTATCAATAACTTCACATTTTTCAAAGAGACGATAATAAATATATGTATTTGCTCTATTGATCAAAATAGCAATAGATAAAATACGGTTATCATATTCTATGCAATGAACACACTCATCTTTTTTAGCTTTATTCTTATTTTCATTATAACTGCTAAGTTCATCTTGAACAAATTTCAAAGCAGATAATGCATCATAAGAAGCATATACTGCTGTTGGTATTTGCAAAACGAGTTTATCTGGCAGACTTTCTTTTAAACGTTTAAACATATATCCAATTTGCGGAGCAATGAGAATAACATCATAATTTTCTACTTTTTCATAAATATTTGTATATGGTACAGCATTGAATTGATAATCCAGTCCTAACATATCAGCAGTAGAATTTAAATTATCTGCAAACATTGCTGTTGTAAGACCAGCTGAACATGATAACAAAACTTGTATTGTTTTTTCATCTTTTAATCCAATGAGTGTTTTAACCATTTCATCATATAATTGTTTAGCATGATTTTCATCATTCAGTTCAAAGTGAAGATAAAATTTAACAGAATTATCTTTATTAGAAATAATATTAAATTCAACAATGATATTATCATCTATTTCTATAAAATTAATTTTTGCTTCACCATAATCAGTAATCAATTTTATAAGTTGATCATTTTCTAAAACAATACGATAATCATCAGTATGATGATTTTGAATCCATGATTTAAAATCAAAATTTAAAACACCTTGTTCATTTGACATTTTAACCAAACATTCCTTTCCGCCTGTAGCTCCAAGGCACACATAGTCATGAAAATCAATCATTTCTTTTTATCGAAGTGAGTGTTATAATATGTGTGGTTATATAAGCTTCCCGGCATTTATTTCAAATTTACCCATCGACTTGTATCTTAACGTGCAGGTGTACTACTTGTTTTTAGATGGGAATAAAATTTTTGGGCTCTTTTTAGAGTCCTTTTTGTCTTTCAACACACCCAATTTTAATACTTTTTAAATATTCTCAGATTATCCCTCTTTTCTGTGCACTTTTTGATGACTGATATCAACATCAGTCATATTTTTGTATACCTTCATGATATTCAGCATCACTAACGTGATAATGATAGTCATTTTTTAGGTTTCGCCTAATTGTTTTCGTACCTACTCTTAATGTGTTTCTTTGAAAATAAGTCTCATGCAAAATCAAAGGAACCCCTAACAACTCTTTAGCATTAATATACTTTTTTACCAAACGTCCCACTATTCTTCAACAGACATACTTATAAGATCACATTTTTATATATCAATAGGTTCGGACATCAATCCCACATCGAGCAATCCTCTTTCGATATCATCATAAACATTACTTGTGTTACCACTATAAAACTCATAAGTAATACGAGAATATTTTTTCTAAAAGCCGCTATACAATTCGTTAAACAATATGTAGAGAAAAACTTACTGCTTCTAATAGAGATTGTACTCTCCAAATTTTCGTCCTTATTTAAAAAATCCTGTTTTGTTTTTTTAGACCAAAGCAAAAAGCTCTTGTACACGTCTTTTTAAAATCATACCATTCTCTGTTAGAATTATATGATGATTACTTCGTGTAAACAATTTTACTCCTAATTCATCTTCCAATTGCGTAATTTGACACGAAAACGTTGGTTGTGTAATATGCAATCATTATGCTGTTTTCGTAATATTTTCTTCTCTTGCAACTGCCAAAAAATAATTTAATACTCAAAGTTCCATACTTAAACACCTCAAATTTAGTATATCATATAAGAAATATTTTAAAAGTATTATTGTTTATCAGCAATACATTTTAGATTTAACCGTTATATTAAAAAAACAAATATTTTTATAGAATGTGCATATAATAATAGTGTAAATGGCACACGGTGCGGAAGAAACTCAAAAATCTAATCGTAATTAATATATGATATGCTGTGATCGTCTTAAAGTGAATTTCAAAATCAAGTATATTAGAAATGATTGTTGGATAACTTTTTCTTTCATCTTTAAATAAAGTATAATATTCATTAAAATCAACACTGTAATCAAGATTAATATCATTGTCAAAATTACAATCAATAAAAGAACACTTATGATAAAGACAATTCCTTAGATCCTGTTTTCCAAAGATTCTATCTTTAAAGGTTTCGGCTTCAATTATCAAATCTATTACTGAATTACTATTTTCCTTTAAAATGTCTTCAGACAAACTAATTCCTATCAAATTACAGCCATCTAATTGATTTTCAGACAAATCAATTGTTTCAAAACCCTTACAGTTAATGAAATATACAATTATGAAACACAGATTTCCCAGAAACATTCAATATTTGAATAGATGTATTTTCTATAATAAAATTTCTTATAAACAAAGTGATCTTTGCCCCCTTTTATAGATTGATGAATATATGCACATATTCAAAATCAGTTCCAGTATAAATATCTTTTGCTTTTAGAGTGACGAGATTATCACTATCAATTTGAAACGGTAAAGACAAATCATTCCTTTAGATATAAGAGATGTTTTAATTTAATTATTCTTCTTTTTCGTTTTCCCTTTCTAAAACAAAAAACCACTCTTGAAATAAGTGGTTGTATAGCGTTTATTAAGTTTAAACAGATACAAATGACAAATGTACAAAATACTTTCACAACAATATTGACAAGATTGTTGTATTTGATCAAAAAACACTGTTAAAATAAGCGTTTTTTTCTTATCTTCCTCATTCGTACCATCGGGTACCACTCGCTTGACTCATTTATTCTGTTTATCTGTGCTATAAAACCTTGCTTTTTTCAGCATCATTATAACACCAATTAATATTCATCCCAATTGTACAATTTAGATTTTATCCAACAACGCTGTATCCTCTCTAAATTTTTCTGTACTGTTGTGAACATAGGACAGTGTCATACGAATGGTCCCATGTCCTAAAAGAGAACTGACAGTATTTGGTGTCATTCCTGCCTCCAGACAACGCGTTGCAAACGTATGTCTGAAAATATGCGCTGAAAGTCTAGGACAGTCAAATTCATATCCGCTTTTTTTTGCCTTTTCTATACAGTATCCTAATGAGCTGCTAAAACCAGTACGATTGTATGCATCACCAAATGATGATACAAAGATAAGATCATCACTGATCGATGATTTTCCTCTATATATCTTCCCCAATTCAGGCTTTCTTTTTTTAATGTTTCTATCCAGTATTTCATATGCTGTTTTATTGAGTGGGATGATCCTGCTTTTTTTGTTCTTCGTTTCTGCAAAAGTGTATTCCCCCTCTTCATTGCGTCGATAGGAAAGCTGATGTCGGATGCAAATATATCTTTTTTCTAGATCAACCTCATCAAAAGAAAGACCAAGTAATTCACTTAATCTTAGACCTGTATTCAGCATCAGTAGCACCATATCCTTAAGGTGTTGAGAAGCGATAATCCTTTTCTACAAAGGTAATGTTCCCTTTGGCAATTGCTAACAGTATTGATGCTTTAGCGGTAGGTGTGGCTTTTGCGTTCCGACAGGTTTTCATTGTGTTGGCGGTAATCATAATTGGCATTACTACCTTCTTTTTTTCATGCCTAGGAGTTAATATTGGAAATCGATTTGGTGCAAAATACAAAGCTAAAGCAGAACTTACTGGTGGTATCGTCTTAATTGTAATGGGATGCAGTATGTTAATTCAAGATTTGACCTAATAGGTTAATAGCATCAAAAAATGCCTTTGTATTGACGAGAAAGAACCTGATGGCAAAGATGCCATTTTATAAGTTCAGTACTTCTTAAATATTTCAGTGTCATGCACGCATCATGTTAATTAATTGGCGACACGAAACACCTAAATATTTATTCCAATTCCTTCATTGATTCAGATACTAGATTTATAAATTATTTATATCTTGTCGAAATTGATGAAGCAATTTCATCAAAACTTATTATCTAATTTATAAATCTTCTAAATCAATGAATTTTCTCGCCATAAAACATTTTATCGTCAGTTTGATTGAGATGTTGTCGTAACTCCATTAACACACTGTCGTCATCTGGGTGAAATATTCAGTGGGGCTAATCATGTGTATTAATGGTGCTTTACATGTGAATTGAATATTATAAAGTGGGGATTAAACTGTGTATCAATGGTGCACAACACATGAAATACTCAACATAGAAGAAGTATCCAAAAATCAATTCATTCGTTTCATATCAATACGAAAAAATCATCGTAAGTGGTCTATAATCAACACACTGTAAGTGAACCGATGGTTGTGAGATAA
>CAYSWW010000018.1:0-21009 GCA_964434915.1 uncultured Coprobacillus sp. | reverse complement strand
ATAATAATCAGTTATAATCAAAATCATGCTTAAAAGATATGATACGAACACGCCCTATAAAGGGCTTTTTATTTTTGTTCCCTTTCCACCTGGGTTGATCGTAAACGAGTCTATAAATTCTTTCATGCTCATTTGATCATATAGCTTGTCTTCCTTGCAACTGATTTTGGATATATTCTTTCTCTTTATGACTTTATTTTAATACGATGACAGTCTGATATTTACATCGATATGATGTATGTGATAAACTGTTTGTGTCTTTCATTTAGATTGTCTCTTTTGATTCTATATTCAGCTACTTGGAGCTAATATATATTATCATTGGAGTTTTTTTATTTACAAAGCTGAAGCTAAAATCATACCACGCGCATAGCGCGTGGTATTCACTTGGTTAATAAAAAGTGATTTTTGTTTTTTTATTTTTCATCTTTATTTGCCCTTTCAAATGAATCATAAAGCTTGGTAACATAGTGACCATTAAAACAAGATAAACATAAACCACATGTATGCTCCTCTTTAAAATGTATTGACTTTTTCAATCCTTCTTCACTAATAAAAGCTAATGAATCTGCATCAATGTATTTACATAAAGCATCTACATTCATTTTATTTGAAATAAGTTCTTCTAATGTTGAAGTATCAACACCATAAAAACAAGGGTATTTAATAGCCGGAGAAGCTATTCTGACATGTACTTCAGATGCTCCTGCTTCTTTTAATAATGTAACAATTCGTTTTGAAGTTGTACCACGAACAATAGAATCATCAATCATAATAACTCGTTTATCTTTAACTATCGAAGAAACAGCAGAAAGTTTCATTCTCACGCCTTGTTCCCTCATTTCTTGCGTTGGTTGAATAAAAGTTCTTCCAACATACTTATTTTTAATCAAGCCCATTTCATATGGAATACCTGATGCTTCCGCATAACCAATTGCAGCCGAAATAGATGAATCAGGAACTCCAATAACAACATCAGCATCAACAGGAGATTCATGAAATAACTGTTTACCTGCTAATTTTCTTGTTGTATGAACATTAATTCCGTCTAATGTACTATCAGGTCTAGAAAAATAGATATATTCCATGGCACAAATCTTATCAACAACTCGATCTTTAGTATAAATTTTAGATATGAGTTGACCATTTTTAACACGAACAATTTCCCCTGGCTCTACATCTCTAACAAATTTAGCTCCAACAACATCTAATGCACAAGTTTCAGATGCAAAAACATAAGCACCATTTGGAAGAATGCCAATAGATAAAGGTCTTAATCCATATTTATCTCTTGCAGCATATAAACGATCTTCAATTAAGATTAAAAATGCAAAAGCTCCATCTAATAAATCTAAAGATTGACAAATACGATCGATCATATGACCGGATTGCCTTTTAATCAAATGACCTAATATTTCTGTATCGGATGTTGATGAAAAAATACTCCCCTTTTCTTCTAAATCTTTTTTTAATAAATTAGCATTGACAATGTTTCCGTTATGACATATTCCCATAGAACCACTCATTGTTCTAAAAAGAAATGGTTGAACATTGGCTATTCCTCCACCCCCGGCAGTTGAATAACGTACATGTCCAATAGCGGAAACACCTTCCAGTTGAGAAATTCTTTCGGCATCAAATACTTCAGTGACAAGTCCTTCCCCTTTATGAATAGAAAGCTTTTTATGATTTTCTACAAGAATTCCTGCTGCTTCCTGTCCACGATGTTGTAAACTATGTAAACCGTAATAACAAATATTAGCCGCATTTTTGTGCTCAATAACACCAAATACGCCACATTCCTCGTGTAATTCATTTAAATCAAACATTTTTATTGGTGCTCCTTTACTCATATAAATCTTTAAATACTTATAAAATTTATCAAAACAAATGATACATGTCAATATCTTATAGAAATTTTTAATAGACTTCATTTAT
Organism: uncultured Coprobacillus sp.; assembly: GCA_964434915.1. Lineage (GTDB taxonomy): Bacteria > Bacillota_I > Bacilli_A > Erysipelotrichales > Coprobacillaceae > CAYSWW01. The sequence continues at coordinate 19,071 of CAYSWW010000018.1, read as the reverse complement.
AAAAAAACTTTCTTCTTCTATATCTTGCGAAAATTGTTGAGACATCATTGTTAAGACTTTTTGCTTTTCTCCTTTGATATCAACCTTCAAATCACACTCTAGAATTATTTCTTTATTACTATCTTTAAAATAAGATAAAAGATTCAAAATAGCATCTTTAGATAAATAAATAAATTCTGATATGTATATTTCATCTTCCGTTTCATGATAAATAAAATATCCTAGATCACTAAATATAAGAATATGATCATGGAAAGCTTGACATCTTTTTACTAACAACTGCCAATAGTGGTCATCTCTAATACGAAACAAATCAAAATTTTGCGTATATATCTCATAATATTTCTTTAATAAATCATACTCTTGAATAGGGAAAATACTTTCTCCTCTTAATACACTTTTATCAACGTGAATTACAAAGTGATAATGTGAAGCTACAAATCCATAAGGTCGATATATTTCTGGAACATATGCTTGTAAATATATATCATATTTTTGATATTTTGTTAAAACATGATTGAGTAAAGCTTTCATACATCCTTGTTTTTGATAGCTGCGATCAGTACACACACCTAAAATGAAATAAGATTGATGTATTTTTCTGCTCTTTGAAATACTCATTGGCACAATCTGCAATGCTGAAATGATTTTTTGATTTTGTGTTAGAACATAAGTATATTGACTTTGATATAGATTTTGAAAATAGTAGTTTTTAGATTCTTCTGTTTCATCTTGAAAAGATTCAAGCCATAATTCTTCTATTCTTTGTGTATCTTCTTCATTAGCAAGACGAATATTCAAATTTTTTAAAAATATACGATATTTGTGAATCATTTTGATAGGATGTAATGATAATTTAGACTTACGTAAATTTTCTAATCCCATATCTTCTTCTCTATTAACATATAATTCTGATTCGAAATGATGTTCCAAAATTTCTTTTAAAATTGCTGGATATAGACCTCTTATATTTTTATTCGCTTTTTCAACATGAATTTGAATAGTTGAATGATTCAAGCGTGAAGCAATAATAAAAGCTTCCATTTTCCCCTCTATAAAAATTCCACCCACTTCAAAATCCAAAAGATGCTTCGTAGATAAAAGATACATAATTCCTTTAACTTCACTTGTCATAGATTCACTTAAAGTATCTTTTTCAGCTTTCCATTTGTTTAAACACATTAAAATTGTATCAAAATCTTCTGTTAAATCCAAATCTTTGTAAACATAATGAGGATATTTTTTTACAAAAGCATTATAATGATTCCGCCTTTTTTGCATTTTCTTACCTGATAAAGTTTTCAACATGTTTTTATCATAAATATAATCATCATTATAAGGTGTTCTTTCAAATATAAATTGATCTTGATATAAAGGCTTCATTTTCTTGACAAAATCCTCGATTGCACAATCAATCATAAAATCAAAATGATGATTTTGACTATATGAAATCATATAATCAATGGCTTCTTTGTAATATTCTGGAGTTGTAAAAGGCATCGCCCAAAATTGCCAACCTTTATAATTATGTAACATAACGAGAAAATGTTCATGAATCTCATATTGAATATGATATTCATGATTCCACATCATCATAGTCACAAAGTTTGAATTATAGCCTTCATAATTAGCCATATCTAAATAAGGTTTGATTATTGAATAATCTTCTAGTTCTAATTTTTTCATTATTTTTTTCCAAGCAACATATGAATGAATTGTTTTGCTGTTCGCCCGGAAAAACCTCCATTTCTAATTTCCCATTGTAAAGCTAAATCATGTAATTGATTGACATCCATATCAATTTGATATGCTTTTGCTAAACCATCAACAATATCTAAATAATGTTGTTTATCTGGATTAATATACATAATCTGTACACCAAAACGTGATACCAGTGATAGTTTTTCTTGTTTAGCATCATTATTATTGACCTCTTGATCGAAATTTCTATCATTCCATGTTTCTTTTATTAAATGTCTACGATTACTTGTAGCATAAATCAAAACATTTTCAGGTTTTTTCTCTAATCCACCTTCAATAATCGCTTTTAGATATTTGTATTCAATTTCAAAATCTTCAAATGATAAATCATCCATAAATATAATAAATTTATATTGACGATTTTGCAGTTCATTGATGATTTGAGGTAATGATATAAATTGATGTTTGTAGACTTCTACCATTCTTAATCCATCTTTGTAATACTCATTTAATAATGCTTTAATACTACTTGATTTACCTGTACCACTATCACCATAGAGTAAAACATTATTAGCCTTTTTATCATTTAAAAAAGCTTCAGTATTGGCTCTTAAACGTTCTTTTTGGCTTTCATATCCAATTAGTTGATCAAGAGTATTGTTATCAATATGCTCAATTGGAACAATCTCATCGTTGAAATAACGAAAAGCTTTATTTAATCCATATTTCCCTACTCCATAGCGATTATAATGATTATATAATATATTATAGAATTGTTCTACTGAAGTGCTTTGTGAAAGATTGTATTGTAAATCATTTAATAAATCATAAATTTCTTTATTAATTAATGGTTTGATATGTGGAAATGAGAAAAATAAATCTTTATATAAAGAATCTAATTTTGAAAAATCAAAATGAAAATAGTCATAAATGATTTTTAAGTCATACATAATAATCTTTTTTAATTCAGGAGTAATTTCCATTTTTCTTTCTAACAACAAGGTAAAAGTGTTTTTATGATAAGCTAATAGATAAGTTAATAAGCTTTGAAAAAGTTGATCATGCAAATCGTATTTTTCTGCTAACTGTAATAGCAAAGAAATCCAATCATTATTCATATAATTGCCATTTTGTAAGTCCGATAAACACTTGTTAACTAGATGGTCTTGGCTTAATTGATGATAAATAATAAGTTGTTCAAAATTCATAAAATTTTCTTCCTTTCGAATTTTTATGGACATCCATTCCAATATGGATGATAACTTTTTATAGCAACTTCCTATTGTCGTTAAGGTATCGACTTTCATCATTACTCTTTTTTATGAATCGTAATTCACATTTTAGCAACGAGGAGGTCACTTCATATTATCTGTAAAAAAAGACGATAAAATCGTCTTTTTAATTTTTAAAACTATGGATTGGAGCAGGAATACATCCTCCTCGATCAATAAATTCATCACATGAAAAAGCATTAACAGGCATGATAGGAGCATAACCAAGTAAGCCACCAAATTCAACCGTGTCACCCACATTTTTTCCAATGACAGGTATAATTCTTACTGCTGTCGTTTTTTGATTAATCATACCAATTGCCATTTCATCGGCAATGATACCAGAAATTGTTTTTGCGGAAGTAATTCCAGGAATCGCTATCATATCCAATCCAACAGAACAAACACATGTCATTGCTTCAAGCTTTTCTAAAGTTAAAGCCCCAGCCTTAACCGCATCAATCATTCCTTGATCTTCACTAACAGGAATAAAGGCTCCGGAAAGTCCTCCAACATAAGAAGAAGCCATGACACCACCTTTTTTGACCTGATCATTTAAAATTGCTAAAGCAGCGGTTGTTCCAGGTGCCCCTACTCTCTCAAGTCCCATTTCTTGTAAACAATCTGCAATACTATCTCCTACTGCAGGTGTTGGAGCCAATGATAAATCAATAATTCCAAATGGAATATTTAAAGCTTCAGAAGCTTCGCGAGCAACTAATTGGCCAACTCTTGTGATTTTAAAGGCAGTTTTCTTAATTGTTTCACAGAGTTCACCAAAATCTTTTCCTTTAGCAGTTTTAATAGCATTTCTAACAACTCCTGGACCACTGACACCAACATTGATAACTGCATCAGCTTCACTAACACCATGAAAGGCACCTGCCATAAATGGATTATCATCAGGAGCATTACAAAACACAACGAACTTTGCACAACCAATAGAATCTTGATCTTTTGTCAATTCAGCTGTCTTTTTAATAATTTGTCCTAATAATTTGACTGTATCCATATTAATACCAGTCTTTGTTGAACCAACATTCACAGAACTACAAACAAGTTTGGTTTCTTTTAAAGCTTGAGGAATAGATTCAATTAACATTCTCTCTGCTGAAGTCATTCCTTTAGAAACAATAGCGCTATATCCTCCTATAAAATTCACACCTACTTCACGAGCACAACAATCTAAAGTTTTTGCTATTTTCACAAAATCATCACAACTATGACAAGCAGAAGCTCCTATAAATCCAATTGGTGTAACAGAAATTCTCTTATTAACAATTGGAATACCAAACTTCTTTTCTATATTATCTCCTGTTTTGACTAAATCTTTCGCAACAGTTGTAATCTTTTTATAAATATTTTTACATAAAACATCAATTTGAGAATCAATACAATCAAGCAAACTTATTCCTATTGTAATTGTACGCACATCCAAATTTTCTTGCTCAATCATTTTATTTGTTTCAGCAACTTCAAATAAATTAATCATATTTCCTCCCTAAATTCTATGCATTTTATTAAAAATATCTTCATGTTGTAACTTTATACTTACACCAATTTCATTACCCAAATTTTTCAATTGATCAGCTAATATCGCGAAATCAAGATTCACATGTGTTGTGTCAACAATCATCATCATATTAAAATATCCTTGTAAAATAGTTTGTGAAATATCAAGTATATTCACTTTGGCATCAGCTAAATAAGTGCATACCTTTGCAATAATACCAACTTGATCCTTTCCTACTACAGTAATAATGGCTTTCTCCATGCTTGACCTCCTCATTCATAATTGAAAATATTATAGCATAACTCTTAATAACAAGAAAGAAAATTATGAAATATTATCCCATAATTGAAAAAGTTAAAATAAAAAGAGGCAACAAGCCTCTATTAATCACTATTTTTCCATTAATTTTTTTGCAAATTCATAAACAGCTTTACCGTTCATCATTCCATAATCTTTCATATCAATAACTTCACATGGCAAATCTAAACCAGCATCAGCCATTAATTTTTCGATTTGTTTCTTTTGGAATCTAACTTGTGGGCCAAGCAATACGCAGTCAACTTCAGAAATTTTCTTCTCCCCTTCAGAAATTGGTAATGCAAAAATTTCAATTTCGTCTCCTAATTCTTTTGCAGCCATTTCCATTTTTGTTACTAATAAACTAGTAGACATACCAGCTGCACAAACTAACATAATTTTTTTCATAAATCATAATCCCCTTCTTTCTAAAATTAATAGAAGAGTATTTAATAATACTCTCTTTTTGTAAATACGTTTTTTGTAAACTATCCCATCAATGCGATAGCTTTATCAAAAACAGCTTTACCATTCATTGTTCCATAGTCTCTCATATCAATAACATCAACTGGAATAGGACCAGCTTTTCTTCCAGCAGCTAATTTTTCAATAGCAGCTTTTTGGAATCTAACTTGTGGGCCAAGTAAAATGCAGTCAACTTCTTCTAAAACTCTTGGAGCATCAGAAAAAGGTAATGCAAAAATCTTGCATTCAACACCTGCATCTTTAGCAGCAGCTTCCATTTTTGTTACTAATAAGCTTGTAGACATTCCTGCAGAACATACTAATAAAATAGTTTTCATATTTGTTACTCCTTTTCTTTTTTTCACTATATATATTTTACCAACTTTTAAACTGATTGTAAACCCTTACCCTGAAACTTTTTATTCATTTTAAAAATTATGAAGAAAACATCAACATAAAATGAAAGATAATTTTTTTTATGTTACAATATAAGAGGGAAAGAGAGTGATCAAAATGAAAATACTTGTGATTAGTGATAGTCACCTATATGAAGACTACTTAAAGAAAGTAACAGATGAATATCATAACAAAGTTAATCTCATGATTCATTGCGGAGATTCATCATTACCGCAAAATAATGAAATTATGCGTCAATACGATATCGCAGTATTAGGAAACCATGATTATGATGCCTATCCTCAATACGACATCTATCATAATATTTGTGTTACACATGGGCATTTATTTCATGTCTATGGTGGTTATAATGAATTAATTAAGTTGTGTCAAGAAAATCATTGTCAGATTTGCTTTCATGGCCATACACATGTTCCTACTCATCAAATTCATCAAGGCATTCATTTTATCAATCCAGGAAGTTTAATGATGAATAGAGGAAGTTATGCTTTTGGCACATATGCCATTGTAGAAATTCAGCAAGATAAATTAAATGTGGATTATTATCACCATCAAACACATCAAAAAGTTGATTCAACCTTTATTTTAAATGAGGGATTGAACCTCCTAGAAGAATTTAAAAATATTGTAAAAAAACAAGGCAACTAATTATTGGTGAACCTTGTTTTTTTCTTCAATTCTTTTTCTCTTATATTCAATAATAAACATGACCTCTTTCAGATCATCATCAGGAAGTTCAGTGAGTAATCTTGCAATATTCGCAATATTATAATAATCGTATTTTTTTCCACTCATGATTTCCTCCACACTTCGACCATAAAGATTAGATAGTATTTTTAACTCACCAACAGTGACATCACGCTTTCCATTTTCAATATCAGAAATTGCTGAATGTGGAACATGCAAATGCGAAGCAACCTCTTTTTGGGTTAAATGTTTAAAATTACGATAAACCTTTAATCGTTTTGCTAAATCCATATCAATTGCCATAACATCACCTCCATGTAAGTGCATTGTATGAAATTGCACCTACGGTACTCATTTGTACAATAGGTGTGAAACGAACGGTTTTTTGACCGAAAATCTTGAGATTTCGTACAATCAAACTAAAGCGTCCTTTGCATCACATGAGAGAATATATGATATTCTTCATGCAAAGCACGCCTTAGTTATACATTTATTATATCACTTTTTAATTCTAATATCAATTTAGATTTATAAAAAATATAATTTATGAAAGACACAAAGCGAGAAAATACAACAATTTAAAATGGTTTTATTTAAAATATCCTGTCGTAAATTTAAAATTTTTATATAGATTTAAGTCTTTTTTGAAACGAATTGCTTGATAATAGCTATCAACAACATGTCTTGTTATTTGACTATCTTCATTTGTAAAATGAAGAAAGAAGTGTTGATTATGAATATATTGAGGTTGGATGATAAGTGTTCGACAATTTAATAGATGCATGCGACATTGTTCATCCATCATTAATTCAAATTCTTCATTTTTACGATCAATCAAAGTATATTGATGTTTTTGGCATAACCCACAATGTTTTTTTTGATAACCAAAATAATGCTGTGTGATAGGGCAATATTCACTTATCATATTTTCTACTTTACCATAAACCTGCACAAAAATATTGGTATCTAAGTACTTTAATTGTTTTAATTGTTCTTGAGACATTTCAAGTGAGAGAATTGTTGGCATATTTAATGCTTGAAGAGCATATGAATTATAAATATTGAATCCTGTGCCAAGAATTAGATTTTTACCTTGAAAAGCATATAATGCTCCATATTCGTTGACAATAATATCTTGAACCCGTGAATAAATACCAGCCAGCTTTATCTCATTTATTTGTTGATCTTTACAAATTCTTGTAATGAAAAGTGCCATCTTCAAATGATGTTTTTGGCATATTTCGAATGCTTTTTCTGTATCCTCTTGATAAGGATAATAAAGACAATCAATTGGTGTATCAACAATAGCTTCTAATTGTTGTAAATTTGATACGAGCACATGAATTTCTTTCTGACATTCTCTTGTCGCTTGTTTTTTTAATTTTATTTCTTGTTTTGGAAAATGATGTATAATTTGATGTTCAATTTGATTTTTAAGTCTTTCTAAAGCTTCTCTTCTTAATTCATTGATTGCTTTAATGGGAATACTGATTTTTTGATCTAATATTGTATCTATTTTATGAATATAGAATGGATATTCTCCTGTTTTTGATAATTGTTCAATAATTCGTTGTTGAGTTAGAGGTGTTTTGATAGCTTTTTCAACGACTTGCTTACTCTCTATTGTTATTTGAAACTCTTTACAGCAAACTTTTAAAGTCATAGGCTGATCGAGCTTTGCATTAAATTCCATAGAACTTGATGATTTTCTATTATTGTTATGATAACTTTGAGCTAATTTTTGGGTGATTTGTGTATCAACGGTTTTCCTTACTAAACCTTGATATACTGGATATTTAAATTCAATTTCGATAAGATCACCGGCATGTGCATGTGAAACAAGTTTATTTTTTAAATAAATTTTATTGGTCGGTCTTCCTTTATCGATATTTTCAAAAACAATACTATCTCCTTGATTAAGATCACCTTTTAGTAAAACCGAAACTCTTTTTTTCTTCTTGGAATAATTTTGAACTTTACCAATAATAACTCCCTTATTTCCTGAATAATCTCCCTTGACAAGATATGAATCATGGAAAAGGTAACCTTTTGTATAATCACGATTGAACATTGCCTTCATATCAGCAATGTCTTCTTTAAAATTTATTTTTTGTTTATGTAGATGAGCATCAATAGCACGTCTATATGCTCGAACTGTACAAGCTACATATTCAGGTTTTTTCATTCGACCTTCAATTTTAAAAGAAGAAATGCCTGCATCAATTAATTCACCGATCTGTTCAATTGTCATTAAATCTTTTGGTGAAAGCAAAAATGATGCTTTTGATGGGAGAATATGTTGATCTTCTTTGAGTTGAAAAGGTAGTCGACATGGCTGTGCACATTGACCTCTATTTCCACTTCTTTTACCAATAAAACTGCTCATTAAACATTGTCCAGAGTAACAAATGCATAAGGCACCATGAACAAAAACTTCAATTTCTAATGAAGTGTTTTGACAAATGTAACGAACTTCCTCAAGTGTATTTTCTCTTGCTAAAACAACACGTGAAGCTCCTTTCTCTTCAAAAAATTTAACAGCTTGTAAATTCATAATAGAAGCCTGCGTACTCATATGTATCTCAAAATCTGGATAACGTTTTTTAATAACTAAAAAAAGACCTATTTCTTGAACAATCAAAGCATCAACCTGTATATCATAAAGATAATCTAAATAACGCACTAATTCATCAAATTCATCATCACGATATAAAGTATTTACTGTTACATATATCTTCACAAAATGTAAATGAGCATATTCAACAGCCCATTTTAGTTCTTCAGGTGTGAAGTTTTTTGCGAAAGCCCGTGCATTAAACATTGTCCCACCTAAATAGATAGCATCGGCTCCATTTTGAACTGCGGCTATTAAACATTCTTTATCGCCAGCAGGTGCTAACAATTCCATGTTTTTCATCGTTTTCCCTCCAAAAAAGAAGCAATAACTTTGTTATTGCTATAATTGAGATACAAGCGTATAACACATTTTGGCAGATGAAATACTTGCTTGTTTGAGATATTCGTCAAACTGAACCGAGTTATCGCCTTTATTGTAAACATCACTTAAAGAACGGGTAATAATAAATTTCTTTTGAAAAACATAACATACTTGGGCAATTGCAGCGGCTTCCATTTCAGCACACATTACATCAGGAAAATGTTCACGAATTAAAGAAACTTGTTCATTTTGCGAAACAAATTGATCTCCTGAAGCAATCAAACCAACATGAGCAACAATATTTTGTTGCTTAAGAATTTCTTGAACCTTTTTTAGTAAATCTTGATCTGCTTCAAAATATAAAGGCATTCCAGGAATTTGACCATAATCTTTATGAAACGCTGTGACATCAACATCATAATGAACGACTTGTGAAGAGACAACAACATCACCCACATTTTGATTCAAATGCAATCCCCCTGCTGTTCCTATATTAATGACATAATCTATTTCATATTGAGTCAATAATAATGTTACAGCAATCGCAGCATTAACCTTACCAATACCTCCTTGTAATAATACAACTTCATGATTATCCATCAATCCTTCATAAAAAATATATCCTTGCATCTCTTTTTGTTTTGATACATTCATCATTGCTTTGACTTCAGCAACTTCTTCTTCCATAGCACCAATAATACCAATCATCTTTTTTCCTTCCTACATATAAAAATTATTCTCTCACAATCGTCATGATAATCTGAAAAATCACTAAAATAAAGAATATCTTGAAAACCAACTTCATTTAACCAATAACGATATTGATTGACTGCATATGTCTTTTGATAATGATCTTCTTCAACAATTTCATTCTCCATTTTATCTTCTATATATACATAATGATGTACTAGATCATCATCTAATAAATTTACTTTCCATTCAAAAGAAAAATCTTCATCATCAATTTTTTCATGATAATCTTTCAAAATAACATTCATTTTGTATAAACTATTCACATCAAAAACAAATACACCATCTGTTTTTAAACTTTGATATGCATTATAAAAAGTCTTTAATACATCTTCAGGTTCTAATAAATAATTTAACGAATCACATAAACAAAGAACCAGATCTACTTGATGAGAAGTAGATAAATCACTCATATTAACTCTTTGTAACTTTAAACCAACATTTTCAGTCATGGCCTTTTGTTTTGTCACTTCTAACATATCCTGTGATAAATCAGTTGCAAAAACTTTTTTACCATCTTTAGCTAAACGAATTGCTATTTCACCAGTTCCACAACCTAATTCTAAGACTTCATCAAATTGACAATATTTTTTTAAAAAAGCATAATAATCATCATAGAATTGAGAATCCATTAAACTATCATAGTAATATGCAAAAGCTTCATAACTCATTTTGCCAACATTCCTTTGACATTAATTCGAGGCATATCACCCCATAATTTTTCTAAATTATAGCTTTCTCTTTCGCTTGCTGCGAACACATGACAGACAATATCTCCTAAATCAATTAAAAGCCATTTTGAATTTCTAAGACCTTCTACGCTTTTGATATCGTAACCATTTTTACTACATTCATCTTTAATATTTTGTGTAATTGCCTGCATTAATCTTTCATTACTTGCAGTACATAAAACAAATGTATCAAAAATAGGACTTGCATCTCTCATATCAATAGCAACAATATGAGTTGCTAACTTATCATCCATTGCTTTAACTATACATTCTAATTTTGTCATTTATCTTTCTCCTTTGTTATAAAATAATCATAAATTTCAAAGAAACATTCATCTATGTCTCTGCCTTTTTTTTGAGAAAATTCATAAAAATGAATTAATTCATTTTTAAAACCTTCATGAATATTTTCTTTACACAATTGTATCTGTTGAGATGAATTATAACCTCTTAATGGATCTAATTTATCAGCAACATAAACACATTTTCCTATAGGAGATATATCTATTGATGCTGTTGTATGGTCCTCAATAGCCTTCAAAACAATCTCATCCTCAACCTGAAACTCATTTTCGGTTACATAACGCGATAACCATTGATGCCAAATCGCTACCGGCTTATTAAGAAATTGAGGATAATGTTCTTTCATTAGCTTTAATGCCAAATCATCATCCATTTCCTTTGCAACATCATGAAACATACCAGCAATATAAGCTTTATTTGCATTTAAATGATTAGCCTGCGCAATCTCCGCGGCTAATTTTGCAACACTACAAGTATGTTCCCATCTTTTCTTTTTCATGCGCGGTGCAATCATAGTTTCCAAATATAAACCTTCAGATGTTATATATTTTAAGACACGAGGGTCCAACATTTCAATATGACCATTTCTTACTTCACTACTTGATGCATTGACAGGTTCATTATCAAGTAAAATAAAAGAAAAATCATTTAAAACTTCTAGATTAGGTGTATATCCACCTCTTTGAAAAGCAACAAGTTGAACCATTTGAGATATCTCTCGTGCATTTTTCCATTGGCCAAATAAATTGGCCTGATCCATTCCCATAATATAATAGTATTGAGTATTTGGATTTTCTTTTACAAGTATCTTTAAAGTTTGAATAGTATAATTTTTTTCATTTGATTGATTATCGAGTTCAACAGTATTAATATTCAGTTGAGGTTCATTTTCAATCATCAATTCAATCATACGAACACGATGAAAAGCATCAGTATGATTATTATTTTTCCAGGGATTATTTTTAGTTGGTATAAATTGCACTTCATCTAATTGGAGCTGTTGCAATGCCAACTTAGCTATCGATACATGGGCAAAATGAATAGGATCAAAGCTACCTCCATATAAACCTATTTTTTTCATGGCAATTGATAAATTCCTTTACAACTAGCTTTGTATAAGACAATCGTATGACCAATCATTTGGACAACATCTGCCTTTGTTTGGACACTCAACTCTAAAGCAACCGTTCTGACATCGTCAGGACAGTTTTCTAATAATTTGATCTTAATTAATTCATGTGCATCTAATGCATCTAAAATCCCTTTTACTTGATTCGTATTCACTCCATCTTTTCCAACTTGAAAAATAGCATTCAAGTGATGAGCCTGAGCTTTTAAAAATCTTTTTTGTTTTCCTGTTAACATAATTCGTTCCTTTCTTTATATAATAGCTTCACGTATCATAACTGAAATATGTGGTGGTGCATAAACGCGAACTTTACCGCCCAACGCATTAACTGTGATAAAACCTAAGCCTGAAATAACAATATCACATTTTTCTTGTGTTATTTTAAATTCATAGGTTTTCATTTGCTGTATAGTTTGAATATCGTCAATTTCATATTGAAGAGTTTTATGACGATTATATAAATCATCAGCTTTTTCGGTTTTGGTACGCTGGATCTTTAAATTTTTAGAAAAATATGCCACAAAACTTGCTCGTTCACCGTTTATATAGTCCATTCTTGCTAAACCACCAAAATATAGCGTTTGACCACTATTTAATTGAAAAACAATAGGACGTAATTCACTTTGTGGAATCACTTTTTGAATATCTTTAGATTTTAATAAATGGGTCATTTGACTTTCATTCACAATTCCTGGTGTATCATATAAAAACGAATGATCATCTAAAGGAACTTCAATAAGATTTAATGTTGTTCCCGGAAATTCAGAGGCAGTAATTAAATATTGATCTTCAATTTGGGCATAATGTCTTAATAATGCATTAATAAATGTTGACTTTCCAGCATTTGTTACCCCAACAACGTAAACATCACGACCTTTGCGTTTTTCCATGATTACATCATAAATTTTATCTAAATTCATATTCTTTTTACCACTTGTAATGATGACATCGATTGGTTTGATTCCCTCTTCTTTAAGTTGTCTTCTTACCCAATGTTCTAATTTTCTTTGTTTAACAGACTTTGGCAAAATATCTCTTTTATTTGCTAAAACAATCATATCATTATAAGAAATATGTCTCATAATACCTGGAATAAGGCTTCCATTAAAATCAAACAAATCAACCATATAAACAACTAAGCAATCCTTTTCACCAATCATTTGTAATATTTTGAAAAAATCATCCTTAGTCATATGTGAATCTTGTAATTTATGATAATTCTTTAATTGAAAGCAACGCTGACACAAAATATTTTCACTGTTCATTACACTTTTAGGAACATAACCAATATGTTTTTCATTTTCATTCTGTATAATAGCTCCACAACCATAACATTTTAATTCATTCATATCATATACCTCTTTCCATTCTATTTTACATGATTTATTGACATAAGAAAAGTGCAAACTTAAAGACTTATTTTTTGAATGTTATAAATATTGACATTTTTCATATAATATCATCGAGGTGGATGAATTGACAACATTAATCATGTTATTACAACAATTTCTTTTTGTTTCATTTATTAAAACACAAACCTTTAAAAAACAACTTTCTGCTGAAGAAGAAAATCAACTATTAGAAAGATATTTTCAAGGTGATCAAGAAGCACGTAATTTACTTATTGAACATAATCTACGTCTCGTTGCTCATATTGCTAAGAAATATGAAAGCAGCAAAGACTTACAGGAAGATCTTATTAGTATTGGAACGATTGGTTTAATAAAAGCTGTTGATAGTTTTAAACCAAATAAATCAACCAAATTAAGCACATATGCTGCCCGTTGTATTGAAAACGAGATTCTAATGCATATGCGCAATAATAAGAAGACCGCTTTAGACGTCTCTTTACATGAAGTTTTAGGAGTTGATAAAGATGGTGCTGAAATGACTTTGCTAGATATTCTTCCAGCTGAACAAAAAGACGTCATTGATCAAATCCAAACAAATGATCAGATAAATCAACTTCAAGAATATTTTACATTATTAACACCACGAGAACAGCAAATTTTAATATATCGTTATGGTTTAAATAATCATAAAATATTAACGCAAAAAAAGATTGCTGAAAATATGCATATTTCACGTTCCTATGTTTCTCGACTAGAAAAAAGAGCATTAATTAAACTATTAAAAGTTTATATCAATCATAAGTAAAAGAATATGAGTAATCTCATATTCTAAAAATCATCATTAAATAAATCATCAAAAGAAATCGGTTCAAATTGCTGTTCTTTATTTTTAACTTTTTTATTTGCTTTCTTTGATTTCATTTTTTTCTTTTCAACTTCAGTAAGTTGTAAATCATTTAATAATTCAGGTTCTTTTTTTGTTTTAAAAAAGTGAAGAGTATCTTCTTTGTTTTCTGCTGAAATATCATACATCTTTGTTGAATATGTCTGTGGACAATATATACCAATCATTTTTTGATCCTTAAGAGAATTTATAATACTTGGTTTTGTTAATAATTGACTATATCCATAATCTTTTACCGTTATTTGTTCGTATTTCTGATCAGTAACAAATGCTAAAGTATCCTGTGTTTTTAAGACAAAAGCTTTAACCGCATGTATTTGTTTTGATTTTGGTGATTTAAAAACAAGACTGCCTTTTGTTGCACGATGGCAACTAGGAATATCTGAAATTCTTAAACGTTTAATACCTGGTTGATCACTAATTAAAATATAGGAATCAGTTTGTGATGGATCAAACACATTCATTGCGATCAATTCATCGTTACGCAAACTGATACCTTTAATTCCTTTTGCTTTTGTTCCTAAAATAGAAATTTCTTGCTCACTATATAAAGTTGCATAACCAGCTTTGGTCGTTAACACGATGCCCTGTTGTCCATTGGTTAAACCGACTTGTAATAAATGATCTCCGTCTTTTAGATTCATACATTTAATAGATTTACTGTAACGTGTTAATTCAAAGTCTTTAAGCAAGACACGTTTAATTTGACCTAATCGCGTTGCAAGAACAACATATAGAGGCAAATCAAAAGATTTAGCAAGGATTGAACCGATGATTTTTTCATTTGGTGAAACTTTAATAAGATAACTGATATGTTTACCTAATTCTTTCCATCTAAATTCTTCTAATTTATGAACAGGAATATATAAATAATTCCCTTTATCCGTAAAAATCAATAATTTATCTAAAGTATTTGCAAAATGAAGATCGATTAAAGCATCTTCATCTTTCTTGCCTATCGGTGTGTTTTCACTGGCTCTATATGAACGCTGCGAAATACGTTTAATATATCCATCCTTTGTTATTGAAACATAAACATCTTCAGATAAAACCATTGCATCTTCATTAATCGTAATTTCTTGGACTTCATCCTTGATTTCACTCAATCTAGGTGAAGGATATTGAACTTTTATTGCCATTAATTCATCAATAATGACTTTTCTTAAAACTTTATCACTCTCAAGGATAGCATTAAGTTTTTGAATTTGATTTTCTAACTCTTGTTTCTCATTTTGTAAAGATGTAATGTCAGTATTAGATAAACGATAAAGTTGTAATGTGACAATCGCTTCAGATTGTTTTTCTGAAAAAGCAAATTGTTTCTGTAAATTGATTTTTGCATCGCTTTTATCATGGGAATGTCGAATTGTATGAATAACTTCATCTAAAATAGAAACAGTTTTTATTAAGCCATCAACAATATGTTTACGATCTTTGGCTTTCTTTAAATCAAAAAGAGTTTTTCTGGTCACAACTTCAATCTGATGATCAATATAACCATCGAGAATACCTTCTATTCCCATTAAAACCGGCCTTTTGTCTTTGATTGCAACCATATTATAGTTATAATTCTTTTGTAAGTCAGTATTCTTATAAAAATAATTTAATGTGTTTTGCACATCAACATCTTTTTTTAAATCAATAACAATACTTAAACCATTACGATCAGATTCATCTCTTACTTCAATAATTCCATCAATATTTTTCTGAAATCTAATTTCATCTAATTTTTTTACCAACTCAGCCTTATTAACTTCATAAGGAATTTCACTAACAACAATTTTATTCATATTTTTGCATTCAACAACTTCTGTTTTTGAACGGACGACAACTTTTCCACGACCATTTTGAAAAGCTGTGCGAATTCCTTCTTTTCCTTCAACAATGGCACCAGTTGGAAAATCCGGCCCTTTCATATACTGCATCAAATCATCTAAAGAACATTGTGGATGTTTAATGCGATAAATTGTTGCATCAATAACTTCTTCTAAATTATGTGGTGGAATATCTGTAGCATAACCAGCCGATATACCCGTCGCCCCATTCACTAATAAATGAGGAAATCTTGCTGGTAGAACAGTTGGTTCATATTCTGTATCATCAAAATTTAAAGCCATTTGAACTGTATCTTTATCAATATCTTTTAATAATTCTAAAGCAATAGGCGATAAACGTGCTTCCGTATAACGCATTGCTGCAGCAGGATCGTTATCTATTGAACCATTATTTCCTTGCATATCAACAAGAGGAATACGCATTTTCCATTCTTGGGATAAACGTACCATTGCTTCATAAACAGAAGTATCACCATGTGGATGATAATTCCCAATAACATTTCCCACCGTTTTAGCAGATTTACGATAAGGTTTATTATGAGTATTTCCTTCTTTATACATAGCATATAATATACGACGTTGTACAGGCTTTAATCCATCACGCACATCAGGCAAAGCACGATCTTGAATAATATATTTTGAATATTTTCCAAAGCGATCACCCATAATATCATCTAAAGATTGTTTAATGATTTTTTCTTTCATGGATATCCTCCTCTCTTATTGTTGAATAAAAAATGAGTCTTCAAGAGAGAATTGGACATTGTCTTCTATCCATTCACGTCTTGGTTCTACTTTATCGCCCATAAGGACGGAAACTCTTCTTTCTACTAATGCTGCATCATCAATTGAAACTTGAATTAAAGTTCGTGTTTCCGGATTCATTGTTGTTTCCCATAATTGATCAGCATTCATTTCACCTAAACCTTTATATCTTTGAATTGTATAACCTCGTCCAATTTTCTTTTTAGCTTCTTCAAGTTCATCATCATCCCAAGCATAAATTGCATCTTCATGTTTACCACTTTTCTTAGAAACTTTATAAAGAGGTGGTAAAGCAATATAAACTTTTCCTGCTTGAATTAATCCTTTCATATAACGATAGAAAAAAGTAAGAAGTAGCACTTGAATATGGGCACCGTCTGTATCAGCATCTGTCATGATAATAACCTTTGCATAATTTGAATCATCAACATTAAAATCTGCCCCGACCCCAGCACCAACAGTATTAATAATCGTCCCTATTTCTTCATTTTTTAAAATATCAGCCATTGAAGCTTTTTCGGTATTAACAACTTTTCCACGTAAAGGTAAGATAGCTTGATATTTACGATCACGACCTTGTTTTGCACTACCTCCGGCAGAATCTCCTTCAACAAGATAAAGTTCCTTTCTTTTCTTATCTTTAGATTGAGCAGGTGCTAATTTTCCACTTAATATTTTTTCAGCTTTATTTCCTTTTCCTTTTCTAGCTGCCTCACGTGCTTTTCTAGCAGCAGTTCTAGCTTGAGCTGCCTTCACCATTTTATCAATCAATTTATTAGCAATGTCTTTATTTTCTTCTAAAAAATAATTCACTTGGTCATAAACAACATTTTCGACAATATTTCTGGCCTCTGGTGTCCCTAATTTTCCTTTTGTTTGTCCTTCAAATTGTAAAAGAGATTCAGAAATTTTAACAGAAATAATTGCTGTCAATCCCTCGCGAACATCATTACCTTCTAAATTTTTATCTTTTGCTTTCAATAAGCCATATTTTCTCGCATATTCATTAAAAACCTTTGTAAAACCAGAACGAAAACCAGTCTCATGTGTTCCTCCATCACCGGTTCTTACAAGATTAACAAAGGATATAATATTTTCATGATAACTTTCAGAAAATTGAAAAGCAACTTCAACCTCTATTGGATTTGTTGTGTCATCAAAAGAAACAATTTTATGTAATGTTTTTTTGTCATAGTTTAAATAATCTATAAAAGCTTCTAATCCATTATCATATTGAAAAGATTCCTGTTTACCCGTTCTTTCGTCGATAATATTCATTTGAATGCCTTTTAAAAGAAAGGCGCTTTCACGCAATCTTTCACAAATTATTGAATAATTAAACTCAGTTGTAGAAAAAATCTGAGCACTCGGCTTAAAATGAATTGTTGTCCCGGTTTTATTTGTTTTTCCGATTACTTTTAATGGATATATCTTTTTAGCGCCATCTTCAAATCTTTGTTGATGAATTTTACCATCACGATAAACAATTACTTCAAGCCATTCACTTAACGCATTAACAACTGATGATCCTACACCATGTAGACCACCAGATGTTTTATATCCACCATCTTCACTAAACTTCCCACCAGCATGTAAAATAGTTAAAATAACTTCTGTAGTAGGTTTTCCAAAGGCATGCATACCTGTCGGCATACCACGTCCATGATCTTCTACTTTGATACTATTATCTTTACCAATTGTCACCGTAATTTCTTTTCCATAACCAGCTAAAGCTTCATCGGTTGAATTGTCAACAATTTCCCATACAAGATGATGTAATCCACGAGAGCCTGTTGAACCGATATACATTGCCGGCCTTTTACGTACGGCTTCTAATCCTTCTAAAATTTGTATATTTGATTCGTCATAATGATTTGATTTCATCCATGATTCCTCCTTCCATAACTATATCATTATACCAAAAAAACAATCTATATACTAGTTAATTTTTATATACGTTAGGATAAACGCATGAAATTATATATTGACTTTTACAATAAATATAGCTTTATC
>CAYSWW010000017.1:0-21081 GCA_964434915.1 uncultured Coprobacillus sp. | reverse complement strand
ATAAAAAACAAAGAAAAACGAAATCTTTCCCTCACCTAAAGAATGAAAAGATTGTTAACACGTAGAGTGAATTCCCATAATACAACCATCTAAAATATAAATTCTCAACATCCTGCTTCCAAGTGCTAGAAGTTGTACATCATTAGTAAAAATACTCACAAAGATTCCAGGAAAGAACTCCGTCATCAAAATCGTAATCAAACTATACGCACAAGTAACCTTCATAGCCAAAGAAATAGTTTCTTGACATCTTTGATAATTCTTAGCACCATAATTATAAGAAATAATCGGTTGACTGCCAGTGAACCGCCAAATGTAATAATTGTTGATTAAAGCAAATCATCAACACCCCTTCCGAAGAAGACATGAAAAATGATAATGCACTCAAAGTCAGAATTCATTTCAAAATTTTTCATTCAATCTTCAATTCATGGAATTGAATACATAGAATAGATTTATAACCTAAAAAACTATTACACAAAGACAAGAAACAGCCTGAGATAAAATTATCGCAATCGCATCTCCTCTTACTCTCATATAATATTCAATACAGTCCCCCCTATTAAAACAGTTAACATACTAAACTGAGTATGACCTTGAACATTAATAAAGTCATTCAATCCAATAGTCAAATGAATAAAACAGTTCCTAATGAATGAACAGACATATAATCTCTTGCATATTGTACTGTCATCAGCTCCAAATGAATATAAAAGCTGATCTTGAAACAACCACACAATGAAGGTATTCATTAAAGATGGGAGAATCAAACATATAAAACTCGTTGTTAAAATATGATTTGCCTCTCTTTTCTTTCCCTCACCTAATAAAATAAAACTTAGTGGTGCACCACCCCGTCTAAATAAACCATTAAAAGCTGTAATGATAGTTGTTAAAGGGACACATAAACCAATACCTGTCATTACTAAAGCACCATTATCTAACCTGCCAATACACATTCGATTCACCATATTATAAATAAGTATCACAATTGCCCACAGATAGATGGTATTGCAAGGGTTAATAAAAGCTTTGAAATCTTTTGATGTTTTAATCTTTTTTCCATCATATAATCTCGGTATTATTTCATATCAAAAATACAAAGACAATAGATTCCCAAGACTTTCAAACTTCGTTTACAATTTTTTGACAGAATGATTCAAGATTTGAAAATCAAATTTACATTTCAAATAAAAAAGAACTTATCTGACAGATAAGTTCCAAAATATTCATTATAAGACTGCTTTTATGTCATTAATAGCCTGTTTGATATTTTCCTTTGAAGCACAACCACCTTGTGCAAAGTCTGGTTTTCCACCACCACGACCACTAGTCACAGCATTAATCATCTTTATAAAATCACCAGCTTTATGTCCAGCTTTGACCATTGAAGCAGTCAATCCAACAAAATAAGACACTTTCCCTTCATATTCACTCACTAAAACAAGCATACCGTGTTCTAATTGATCTCTCAATTCAAAGGCCATTTGTTTTGCTGTTGAAGCATCTTTGTTCTCTTCTACAAATAAGAACTGAACACCATGAATATCTTCAATATTCTTTGATTTTTCTTTTGCTTCTAAACTATTTAATTTATCTAAATATTGATCTCTTTGCTTTTTCACAGCATTAGCTTCTTCAACAAAATGTGTCACTTTTTCAATAATTTCATTCTTATTTTTAATCTTCATCACCTGACTGATTGTAGATAATGTCTCTTCATTTTTCTTTAAAGCCAAATATGCTTTTTGTGCCGTCACAGCTTCAATACGACGTACTCCTGAACCAATACTTTCTTCGCTTTCAATCTTAAACAATCCAATTTGGGCACTATTAGAAACATGACAACCACCACATAATTCCTTAGAATAATCCCCAACACTAACAACACGGACAATATCACCATATTTTTCATCAAATAAAGCCATTGCACCAGAAGCCATTGCCTCTTCTTTGTTCATAGATTCAATATGTACTGTTAATCCATTAAAAATCTGTTCATTAACTTCATCTTCAACACGACGCAATTCATCATCAGTCATTTTTTGTGGATGTGTAAAGTCAAAACGCAATCTCTCATCATCAACATAAGATCCTGCTTGAGATACATGTTCTCCTAAAATATTCTTTAAAGCCTTTTGTAATAAATGTGTTGCAGTATGATTATTTTGAATCAAAGTTCGCTTACGCATATCCACATTTAAAGTCAACTCATCACCAACTTTGACACTCCCTTTATTAACTTTCACAACATGTAAATGTTGTTGATGAGGTGCTTTAGAAACATATGTAACCTCTAATGATGTTGTTTCATTAGACATTGTTCCAGTATCAGCACATTGACCACCCATTTCAGCATAGAAAGTTGTTTGATCTAAAATAATTTCACCTTTAGTTGTGATTTCATCACATTTAATACCATCTATAAAAGTTGCGATAACTTTACCAGTCATTGGTATTGGATCATAAGTAAATGCTGAAGTTTCATCAAAAGCCATTAAATCAACTTTTTGTGATGACATTGATTCAAGATCACCACGAGCTTTTCTTGCTCGTTCTTGTTGAGCTTTCATTTCAGCTTTAAAACCTTCTTCGTCAACAGTAACATCAAATTCAGCAGCAATTTCAACTGTTAATTCTAATGGAAATCCATATGTATCATATAATTTAAAGGCATCTTTACCATTTAATTGTTGATCGTTTGTTTTTCTTAACATCTGATTCAATAATTTCTCTCCATTTGATAAAGTCTTATGGAAAGCTTCTTCTTCCTTTTTCACTAATCCACTAACATAATCAACTTTAGTTGGTAAATAATCATAAAAGTCTTTCATAATATCTACCACAACATAAACCAATTCATACATAAATGAATGATCAATGCCAATCTTTTTACCATAACGAACAGCTCGTCTTAAAATACGTCTTAAAACATATCCTCTACCTCCATTATCAAATAAAGCTCCATCACTTAATGCAAAAGTGACAGTTCGAATATGATCAGCAATAACACGATAAGCCATTTTGTTATCTTCATATTTGACATTTGTCATCTTTTCAGTCGCATGAATAATTGGCAAGAAGAAATCAGTATCAAAGTTTGTTTCTCCACCTTGAATAATACTTACTAATCTTTCTAATCCCATACCAGTGTCAATATTCTTTTGTGGTAATTCTTTATAATCCTTACGATCAATAGCTGGATTACAATCATATTGTGAGAAAACAATATTCCATACTTCAATATAACGATCATTTTCTAATTCTTCAAAGAATAATCTTTCTCCTAAACCATCCGAATCATATTTTTCTCCACGATCATAGAAAATTTCAGAATCAGGACCACCAGGCCCCTCTCCAATTTCCCAGAAATTTTCATCAGTTCTCAAAATATGGCTTGAATCAACATGACAAACCTCTGTCCAAATACGGTATGCTTCATCATCATCTGTATAAACAGTAATATATAATTTTTCTTTTTCAAAACCTATCCATTCAGGACTTGTTAAAAACTCCCAGGCAAATGGAATTGCTTCTTCTTTAAAATAATCTCCAATTGAAAAGTTTCCTAACATTTCAAAGAATGTATGATGTCTTGCTGTTTTTCCTACATTTTCAATGTCATTTGTACGAATTGATTTTTGAGCATTTGCAATACGATTACATGTTGGTTTTTCACTACCATCAAAATATTTTTTTAATGCTGCAACCCCAGCATTAATCCATAATAATGTTGGATCATTATGGGGAATCAATGATGCCCCCGGCTCAATCATATGTCCTTTTGATTTAAAATAATCTAAAAACATTTGTCTAACTTGATTACCAGTTAATTGTTTCATAATATCCTCCTTTTCAAATAAAAAAGTCATTCCTATACAGGAACGACAGATCATCGCGGTACCATCCTTCTTCATAATCAAAAGATTATGCCCTCTTGATCTTTAACGCAGATAATACGTTGATGTTTACATCACTCTCCAAAGTAGCTTTCTTTATCATTGAATAGAAATTCACACCACCCATTTCCTCTCTTGAAATCATCTGATAAATACTTTTCTTTTTCATCGATTTAACGCTAGTATTATAACGAATATTTGCTTTGAATGCAAGATTCAAAAGACTTAAAAATCATTCTTTCGATGGCAAAATATGATAAATAATTTTTAAAAAATATTGATCTAAGCCCAAAGTCAATAACGTTGTGCCAAGATTGAAGAGAGAATGCATATTTGCAAGCTGTGTCATAACAAGATGCGGTGTTAACATGTGTACCCATTCAATAAAAGGTGTCAATAAAGAAATAAACGTAAAAACTATTGTTCCAAAGACATTTAAGATAATATGAAATAATGCCAGTTGTTTACCTGTTCGACTACCTGTTAAAGAAGCTAAAAGAGCAGTGACACATGTCCCAATATCAAATCCAAAAATGACATATGTTGCTTGTTCAAGTGTTATTAATCCATTTTTAGCAAGAGTTTGTAAGATACCAATTGAGGCCGAAGAACTTTGAATGATCGCTGTGACAATTGTTCCCACAATAATGCCTAAAAGAGGATGTGAAACATATTGTAAAACTTGTAAAAAGAGAGCAGAATGATTGAGAGGCGTTAATGATATTGACATGATTTCTAACCCCATAAATAAAAAACCAATACCTCCAATCGAAGCACCAATAGCTCTCATCCGCGATAGCGATACCAAAATCATCACACCTATAAACGCAATCAATGGGGCAAATAACCCAATATCTAAAGCCAACATTTGTCCTGTAATTGTTGTTCCAATATTGGCTCCCATGACAACCCAAATAGCATTTTCCAATGGCATTATACCACTATTAACAAAACCAACCAACATTACTGTCATGGCTGAAGAACTTTGAATTAGGGCAGTCACAAGCATACCAACTAAAACTGCTTTAACCTTGTGATTTGTTAATTGTCTTAAGATTTTTTCTAAACGATTTTCTGCTAAACTTTCTAAACCTTCACTCATCATTTCCATGCCATATAAAAATAAAGCTAGACCACCTAACATTCCTATCCAATCTGTTACTTGCATACATATTCTCCTTTATAAAATATATGTTGCAAGTTAACAAGATAGACTGATATTATTTTGTTTGATGTAAAACCAATTGTTTTAACTTTGTCATAACTTGGAAATCTTGAATTAATTCTAATAATAATTGACAATAAGCCGAAATTAATGGGGAAAAAATCATTCCAACCAATCCAAATAAATCACCAAATAAAGTTAAAGCAATGAAAAGACATATTGGATGAATTTTGACACACTTAGAAAAAAGATAAGGCTGCAAGTAAGAAGACTCTATATATTGTAAGACAACAATAGCAATAAATGTGACATATCCCATTTCAGGATTATTGACATATTCATATATAACAACAGGAATGCCTCCGATATAAGGACCAATATAAGGAATGAGATTCGTTAATGCTAAAAACAAAGCAATCCATAGAAAGAATGATTCATCTATAAAAAAGAAAGGAATGAGACACATCAAAAAGAAAAAAACAAAATCTAAAAATAATGATTTCATAAACTGATATGTTACAATTTTAATTTTCTTCAGTGTTTGCATACATACGCCTTGCTTTTCAAAAGGAATAAAAACAATAAGATTTTCAATTAAATGTAAATTATCATAAGAAAGATAAAAAGAAATACCCATAGCTAATAAAATATTTGTTACCCAATAGAATAATGATTGTGTCCAACCATTTAATAAATTCATTAAATAATCAATCACCTGATATTCTTCCAAAAAACGAAATATTGTAGAAAAAATAGGATTTAATTTTAATGTACCATTACAAAATTGATTATAAAACTTTAAACATTGATTCAAAATATAGGGAGCAGTTAAATAACAAAGAATGACAAAAAATAAGGATAAAGATAAATATATATGTATGACAACAACTTTACGATTCAATCGAACACTTTGAAAATAATCTATAATTGGATCCAATAAAAAATGAAAAAACAAAGCAATCATTAAAGGAAAAAACAAATGAAAAAGATAAATAAAAAGTGCTTTAATGCGAAAAAGAGTAAATACATAATATAAAAGGATAGCAGTAATACTATAAAGAATTAAATTTTTAGCCAGGCATACTTTATCCATAATAACCTCCCTCGAATGAAAAAAGGACTAAAAATAGTCCTTTGTACTTCTTAAAGTTGTTCTTTAAGTGCCTGCTTTGCCTGATGAACTTTGTCTTCAAGATTATCTGCACAAGGCATATCGCTTATTAAAATCATTGCTGTTGCAACGATTCCAGCAGAGAATAAAGCAACTGTTAATTTAGACATATTGTCTCACTCCTTTAAAAGTACATTCATATTATGTCCTTTTTATAGAAAATCATACGGGGAAATCTCTGGTGATTTTTGTAATTTTTCTTTTAATGTCGTTTTTCTTTGATCATCTTGATGATTTTGAATACCATATAAGAAAGCTTGAGGATGACCTAAAAGAAATAAAGATTGTTTTGCACGTGTTAAACCAGTATAAATTAAATTTTTCCTTAACATTACATAATAATCCTTTAATATTGGCATAATCACAATCTTAAATTCATTCCCTTGTGACTTATGAATACTCATGCAGTAAGCATGCGTAATGGTATAAAAATCGTTAGATGTATATTCAACATACTGCCCATTAAAATTAACAATCATCGTATCCGTTAAATACTCAAAATTATCCTTATAACAAATTTCTTCTAATAGTCCAATATCACCATTAAAAACATTATCATCAACTCGATTCTTTAATTGAAGAATCTTATCACCCTCACGAAAAACCCGTTTACCAACACACAATTCATTCTTATAACCATCTGATGGATTCAATAATTCTTGTAAACAATCATTCAAAGCATCGATCCCGGCAACACCATTATACATTGGTGCCAAAACCTGAATATCATTAGCATCATATCCTTCTTCTATTGCTTTTGATACTAAAAACTGCACATATTTTATTACATCACTAGCCGCACAGGCTTGAAAGTGAATATCCTTATATTCGAAAAAATAATGCTGATCATAGCAGTCATTACGAATACTATGTGCCAATTGAATGATCCCACTTTCTTGAGATTGACGGTATATATGATTTAAACGAATAGTTGATACAATACCACTATCTAATAAATCTTTTAAAACATGACCAGGACCAACAGAAGGCAATTGTTGATCATCTCCAATTAATAGAATTTTACTGACACGTTGACTGGCACTTAAAAGATGTGAAAACAATAATGAATCAACCATAGAGAACTCATCAATAACCAACAAATCCACATCTAATGGATGATTTTCATTCATCGCAAATGTATTAGTATGTAAGTCCCACTTCAACAAACGATGAATTGTGTAAGCTTCTAATCCAGTAACTTCACTTAAACGTTTTGCTGCTCTTCCTGTTGGTGCGACAAGTGCAATCTCTTGATTAGGATTAAGTTTTCGATACAATTGAATAATCGCTTCTACAATTGTTGTTTTCCCAGTACCTGGTCCACCAGTTATAATCATTGCAGATTCGTTTAAAAATAAAGTCATCGCTTCTTTTTGTAAATCATCATATTGTATTCCCAAACGTTCTTCTAATTGTTGTATAAATTGATAAATCTCTTCATCTTCATAGGAAACTAAAGAAGCATGTAACCAACGTTGAAAAATTTGAGAAATGATTTCTTCACTTTCATACAAATCATAAGCATAATACTTTTCAGTTGATTGGATAATCCTTTTCTCTTCAATCAGTTCATCTAAATATTGATCAAATTCTAGAGGACGTATTTGAGGAATATATCGATGAAAACAACGATATATGCGTTCATGTTCCTGATATGTACTGCCATCTTGAAAACATGTTTCTTTCAAAGCATAAACAATGGCTGCTTTTATTCGTTGTGAATCTAAAGGATCCACACCTATTTTCATTGCTAAATCATCAGCAGTTTTAAAACCTATTCCATCAATATCATCAATCAATTGATAAGGATTATTTTGCAATACTTCCAATGTCTTCTCTTGATAAACAGCCGGAATCAAAGCCAAATGCTTTGTACTAATGCCATGCCCCATAAAAAAAGCAAATACTTCCTGATCAAAGTCCTGTGAGTTGAGTACTTCCAGAATGGTTTGTTTTTTCTTTTGAGTCATTCCTCTAATACCATCTAGAACTTGAGGATTATCTTTAATTTGAGTCAAAGCATCTTTCCCCAATGTTTCAACAATAGCCTCAGCCTGCTTAACACCTACACCTTTGAACAGTGAACTAGATAAATAGCGAATGATTTCACTTTCATCATCCGCTAATATAATTTCATATGATTGAATTTGAAATTGTTTGCCATATTTAGCATGAATGACATATTCACCTTGAAATCGATACTTATCTGATAAATTAGCATAACTCATATGACCAGTTGCGGTAATCAGTTTATCCTCTTGTTCCGTATCAATGGTACAAACAATAAATTTTGTTTCTTCACTATAAAAGCGAATCTGTTTAATAATACCAGTATATTCAATCATTATAAATACGTAATCTCCTTACCATTTTTATAAACTTTATCAATCGTCCCACCACCTAAACATTCCTCACCATTATAAAAGACAGCTGCTTGTCCTGGAGTAACAGCTTTAACAGGTTGATAGAATGTCACATAAATTGTCGTTTCATCAACAAAATGAATCGATACTTGATTGTCTTTTTGACGATATCTAAATTTAGCTGTACATTCAAATTCACCTTCAAATTTATAAGAAGGAATCCAATTCACATCAGTAATTAAAGCTCCTTCGCTCATTAACCATTGATTTTGATCTCCCTGACAAACATAAAGAACATTATGATCATAATCTTTTCCAACTACAAACCAGGCTTCTCCTGGTCCACCAATATTTAATCCTTTTCTTTGACCAATCGTATAATACATAATGCCTTGATGTTCTCCAACAATTCTTTTTGATTCAATATCCATCATTTTTCCCGGCTTAGCCGGTATATAATTCTTTAAAAATTCTCGAAAATCACGCTCACCAATAAAGCAAATCCCAGTACTATCTTTTTTATGAGCAACAGGTAAATCTAATTCATTGGCTAATTGACGAACTTGTGGTTTTGTCATATGACCAATAGGAAATAAAGAATATTGGAGCTGTTTTTGATTTAACTGACATAAAAAATAAGTTTGATCCTTATTGTTATCGACACCTCTTAACATGATAGAATCCTGACCTTCATGATGAACTACTTGTGCATAATGTCCTGTCGCAATATAATCTGCATCTATGTTTTTCGCATAATCCATAAAAGCCTTGAATTTAATATGTTTATTACAAAGAATATCTGGATTAGGTGTTCTGCCCTTGGCATATTCTTCTAAAAAATAAGTAAACACATGATCCCAATATTCCTTTATAAAATCAACACGACGAAGTTCTATTCCTAAATGTTCAGCAACTTTTTTTGCATCATTGTAATCTTTCTCTTGTGGACATATTTCATCATTATTTGTTGGATTCCCTAAAATATCATTATTCAAAGAAGAATCCCAATTACGCATAAAAACACCAATGACTTCATAACCTTGTTGTTTTAATACATAAGCAGCAACTGCACTATCCACACCACCACTTAATCCTAGGACTACTCTTTTCTTCATAGAACCCCTCCTTTTGCCCTTCTATTCTAACACTTTTTATACAGTCAATAAAGAAAAAATATAAATTCATTTGTTGCATTCAACTAACTAACATTGGACGTTAATCCTTAATAAGTATGATATTTAACCGAATAGCAGTTGCAAAAAATGCAAGTGCGCCCAAGCGTTAATCCTTAATAAGTATGATATTTAACATGTGTTAATCAGGATTATTATTTCGCCGAAATTTGGCGTTAATCCTTAATAAGTATGATATTTAACGGAAAAAGAAGATGAAAAGAAGAGAACTATATAGAAAAGCGTTAATCCTTAATAAGTATGATATTTAACGAAGAATGAATTAAAATTTGAGCTGATGAAAACTTTAGCGTTAATCCTTAATAAGTATGATATTTAACAAGAATTTGAGGAGGTAGAAGAATGAACGCAAAATTAAGCGTTAATCCTTAATAAGTATGATATTTAACATGAATGCAACAAAAATGTGGCTTTATAATAATTCAAGCGTTAATCCTTAATAAGTATGATATTTAACATGTAGTCATATCGATACCCTCTACCGGTATACACAGCGCGTTAATCCTTAATAAGTATGATATTTAACTGAAAATTAGAATTTACATTAAAGGTGGGAAAGAAATAAGCGTTAATCCTTAATAAGTATGATATTTAACAAGAAATGGGAAATAATTTATGTTTATATGTACAAGCGTTAATCCTTAATAAGTATGATATTTAACAAGAAAGGAATGATAAAATGGTAAATGTTGTAGGGATAGCGTTAATCCTTAATAAGTATGATATTTAACGAACTGTTGGAATCAGGGGCATTGGAATACTTTGAGCGTTAATCCTTAATAAGTATGATATTTAACTTAATTTTAGTTTTGATAAGTGGGAGGATGAATAAGCGTTAATCCTTAATAAGTATGATATTTAACAAGAGTAGAATATACAAATAAGCATGGGAGAGAAGGCGTTAATCCTTAATAAGTATGATATTTAACAAAGTAGTTTAGCAGAAAGATATCCGGCATTATTAAGCGTTAATCCTTAATAAGTATGATATTTAACTGAATTACATATTAACGGAGAATACTATTTCGGTGAAAGCGTTAATCCTTAATAAGTATGATATTTAACAATAACACAAGGAAAACTTAACTCGATTCTTAAAGGCGTTAATCCTTAATAAGTATGATATTTAACAGGAAGAAAAAGATGAAAAAATTAGAACATGAAATTTATAATCAAAGCGTTAATCCTTAATAAGTATGATATTTAACAAGAAAGAGGAGGAAAAAAGAAAAATGAAAGAATTAGCGTTAATCCTTAATAAGTATGATATTTAACATATTAGATAGGAGGAAGAAAAATGAAACATGTAAAGCGTTAATCCTTAATAAGTATGATATTTAACACATATTAATGAAGAATATTATTTCGCTGAAATTTGGCGTTAATCCTTAATAAGTATGATATTTAACTAAAAATAACAAGAATAGAAATAATTTAAAGGCGTTTCGCGTTAATCCTTAATAAGTATGATATTTAACAAAAAATGAAAATTCACATTTTTGTAAAAGGTGGTCAAGGCGTTAATCCTTAATAAGTATGATATTTAACTATGTATATTATAGCATATTTTAAGATTTGTAGAAATAATAATCTGTTTTACAGAAATATCAGTTAAATAATCTGTTATTGATAGTAAAAATTATCGACTGTCCCATTTATAAAAGGCAAATAATGATACCGATTTTAGCCTGTTTTATCGAGACAGTCGATAATTTAATCTATGATAATGCTTGTTTTATTCTCGGATTCTCCCAGTTCTTTTTTTAAAATTTGCTTATGATTATATGCATAATAAAATATTACATGATCATCTTTTGTCAGTATAGCATTTAACTCTTTATTAAGCTTTTTATATTGTTTTGGCGTTAGTTCACCTTCAAAAACTGATTCTTGTACATGAAACAAATATTTCCTCAATATTTTCATAAATTTAGAACAATGTTTGCTATTTACATCATAAGCACAAATAATATACATTTTACCACCTCATTATATATGGTTTATATCCCCTTTTTTCATCTTCTAAGTAATTTGATAATAAATGTACTTCTCTTGAGATTAGATTTCTGTAAGAATAATATCTATTGTTAATCTGTATTGTCTTCTTTAAATAATCTTCGTATTTAGATACAAAGAATTTCGCTCCTGCTTTATTTAGATAACATCTTTTATCCTTATATTCAAAATAATCATCTTTGATTTGTTTATGTCGACACAAACTTAATACTAACCTATCTACAAGAACAGGTTTTAATATGTCTGCCAGATCAAACTGTAAGGACTCATTATTTTTTGTTAAACTATGTACAAAAGATATCTGTGAATATAAACGGCTTCTATCAAGTACAGATAGATAATTAGCATACAATAATGAATAACCATAACTTAGCATTGCATTAATTTCATTTTCTGGTGGATGTTTTGTTCGTTTATGAAAATGATATTTATTGTTCTCAAGTATAATATCAAAACAATCATAATATGTTTTCTTTGCTTGTGCTTCCAATAGTAGAAGTTGATCTATTGTTTTATCTTTTAAACAATTAATAATGTCTTTTATTGATTCAATATGTTGATTCAATAAAAAACCTTTTTTGTTGTAGTATTTGATTAATGATAATGAATTTAATAATGATGATTTAATAATAATATACGTAATATGTGTTCTTTTATTGATATCATTATAAGCATTGATTTGCTGAATAAATATTTTTCCATCAATAAAGTGTTTTGGCGAAAATCTACCTATATAATTTCCATAATAGTTAAAAAACAATAATGTTACATGATAGCTGTTCAATAAAGCTAAAGTTCTTTTGTTTAATGTCACTTCACCAAAACAAATAATTGTATCAATTTGCTCTATCGGAATATAATTGACATAATTTTGCTTATCTATTAATACTAAAGAATTATCTTTTCTAGATAATACTCCACTTTTATATAGATATATAACTTTTTTCATTGACAACCTCTATCATACCAAAACCGCATGAATTTTTACTAGATAATCCACAGTTATAAATAAATAATAGAGTTTCAAAATTTGTTTTAACTTCAAATTCACTTAAATAAGCTTTATATACACAATTTTTAAATTTAACCATTCTCTTTTTTTCATAATGAATATTTATAATTTCAAAACATTCCTCTTTTAATGGATATCCATAAGCAACACTTTCATCATGTATATTATTCAATATGAATGTGTTACTTTCTGCATCAGAAAGTTTATAATATGTTGAATAATTATCCTTAGTGGAATAAATTAATATAGGAGATAATGATTTAAGTGTTACTATTTTTTCTCCTTGAAATGGTTTTAAATGAAATATATGTATATCTAATATATTAATGAACTCATTTTTCAACATTAAATAGTTATTATTATTTAATGTTTGATAAATCTCATTAAGAAATGTTTCATCTTGTGAACTAATGTAAAAATAAAATTGATCCTGAAATATTATTTGATTCTGATCAATTGAATAATTCCCAAACAATTGACTAAATACAAAACACTTAAAAACCTTCTTCTCATATCTAAAACCTTCATTATGATATAAGTTACCAACATCATTTCTAGACAAAAGGCCATATATTGCTCCTTGAAGAATAGATTGATATGCAAGAGGTAAAGTAAAATGAGGTTTACTTAATGTGATTTTAATTCTCAAAATAGCCACCCCCTATAAAATTATACTTCCCTATTCCTGTTTCTTTTAAGAATTGTAATATTTGAATTTCAGTATCAAAATGAATTTGATAAATATATCCTTTAGGTATAATCTTTTTTGTTTTTAAAAAGAGAGGTTCCAAAGAAACATGTTTATTGTTATCAATACAATATTGACCCTTTATCAATTGAAAATCACAATCATATTTATCATTATAATATTGTATCATATGATTATAAACTTCCATAAATTGAATATTTTCAACAACAAAATAAATTCTCATGTTTCTGATAAAAATATATCGATTATCTAAAACTTCTTGTCTTATATCCTTTATATAAAACATATTTTGGGCTAAAATTTGATTTAAATATGATTGAAAAAACATGATAATATAATCAATATATAACTTACCATTACCAATAGTATAGAATTTAAAAACAATATTTTCCTGCTTTTTATAAATAGACTTTGTAAAAGTATCATTATGAATAATAATACATGGATAATATTTAAAATTCTCTCCAGTACAATGATAATATCGACAATTCGACGATAATTGACATTCATTGCACTTTGTAACTGGTGAGATACAATTCAGTTGATGTATAAATTTCATGAGTTGTTTATAGACAATCATATGAATGTTATTGTAAAAATGTGCTCCATTTGGAAAAGTAAGTTCTATTTCTATTTTATTGACATTGTTCAATTTTTATCATTCCTGCTAGATAATATTTATCAAATAAAAGCACATTTCCTGTTCTAGGCATATTTTCAGGAAGAGGATTATTCTTTTGTCCATTTAATTTTACTGGTGAAAATAATTTAAAATTTTCTTCATAAAATGAATCAAAATTTCTTTTAATAAATAAAGAGACAGTTTTATAAAAATAATTTGTACTATTTCCTATACGTAATATACAACTTTTCTTGTTATTTAAATCTATCTGATTTAACTGTTTCATAATATCCGGTGAACACTCTTCCTCCAAAGCAGCGAAATAATGTTGATCTTTTTGAATAACACACCTTTGATATTTTCTTGCAGCAATAAATAAATTAGGAATATTTAAACAGAGTATTAATTCATTATATTTTTTTCTAATATTAATATCACTTATATCTTTTATCATATCTTTAAACAACTCTTTTTTCTTAGAATCAATAATAATAAATTCATCAGTAACATTCTGTTCAAAATCTATACATTCTAAATTATAAAATGGTGTTTCCTTTTTCATGTTTACTCGATTTGTCTCACATAGAATCATTCTTTCAAAGTAAACATCTCTAAATATAAAACAGCTACTAAATTGTTTAAAAATGGCTTCAAAATTATTATCAAATATAAATTGCATTAACCGCCTTTCAAATTCACCTTTTTTAATTGCAGATGAATAAAATTCTATGAAACGAGCCACATCATTTTTATATTTATTTAACAAATGATCCATAATTATATTCATGAAAGCACCTTTTAGTGTACTTCCTGGAATATAAGGTTTATTTAATGATTTGGCTTGCTCTTTAACGTCACAAGTAAAATCAGTAATCATGCTTTCTAAATAATATTTTGGTTGAAGTTTTGATGATTTATAGTCTACTTTTCTTTTAAAGAAATTTGATATGTATTTTTTGCTACGCACATCATTACTATTCTTTTCAAAACGTAAATTCATTAATTCGTCTAGAGGAATCTGTTGAAATAATTTCTCAATATCGTAGCAATCCATAAATCCCTGATCATAATGATAAACATAACAAGGAATCATATTTCCTGTTGATATATGTACAGGAGATAAAATTGACATTTTTAATTTCATTTTCAACACCTCCTAAAAGACAAAACCTATACCATAATAATAAATGTCATGATTATTTATCGTATGATGAAACAGTTGTCCATACCATTCTTTTTGTGAATGGGTTTTTACATAGCTGCCTTCAGACAAAAGATTGTAACGCCCAGTTATTTGATTTTCAATATAATATTTTGATGTCCTATGTATTCTTGAGTTAATATTATAATAAGATTGAGATAGATCAAAATCTGGATCAACGAATGATTTTGATAATAAGAGTTTCATTTGTGAAGAAGGCATTTTCTTTTCTATCACATCTAATAATTCAAAACTATTCTTACCTACAGAATGTCTAGGACCCAAACCAAAATATTTTAAATATTGAAATATATCTTCTAATTGCGTTTTAGATAAAGTTGTTTTGACGTATATATAAAAATTTGTATCACAGTACAATTGAGAATCATAATATAATTCATTTTTATCAGTCATATAATATTCATTTTTTTGGACATGCGTATTAAGTTGCCATTGCATATAATTTGATATGTATTCATTTTTCATTTGTAGACAATTATCTTTAGCAACGATATTATTATTGATAATGTCTGTTTGTAATTGTTGAATATGATTATTTTGAATATAATTAGTATATACATTCTGACTCATATATACTAATTTTTTATATTGTTTCATTTTTTGAAGATATGACAGTTGTTCTTCTGCTTCTTCTTTTAATAAATGATGATTAATGTAATCAATTGAAAACAGACTTTTATGAATCATAGGAAGCAAGTGCTCAGGAAACATTGAAGAATGAATAAGAATTGGTTCATCCTTGAAAGAATGAATGTATCGAAAAAATATTTCATCTCCTTGAGTTTGTTTAATAATATTACATATTGCTCCAAATATAGTTTGGGCATCTGGAATATGAGATAAAGAAGATAATGGTTTAAATAATAAACAATATTGCTTCATATTATTTTTCCTCTAATTCTTGACAATTGACTTTAACTCTACCATATCCTCTAGAACCACTTCCACCGATAAAACTATATTCAAGCAAATCTAATGCCTCTTTTAAATAGTCAAGCAATTTATCAATTGGATCACCATCAAATTCCATAACATCAATATAACCAACAAAACAACTTCCTGTAGGAACTCTTTCTATAAATCTAGGAGAATCAGCAGTTCCTTTAAAACGATTTATTTTATTTTCAGCCTTAATTTCAGTAAAAATTCTTTCTCCTAAAGCATCTTGAATTTCCTTTTTGCTATTTTCTGTAAGAACAAGATCTCTAAAGATACCTCTGGTAATTTGAGGATTAAACCCTTCTGTTGGTTCAAATAAAACCAAACAATCCTTAGCTTCACTATTTACATCGATTTTATAATCATATTTATCCTTTGTTTTTTTCTTATCTTCTACAACATTTCCATATTTTAAATCTAATAAAGAACGTAGTTTTCCCTTTAAAGAACTACCAGGTATATATGGTTCACCATTTAAAGGATTTTTAATAACTTGTGAATCTGGTCCTCCAATATCAAAAGTATCATCACCACCAGTAATATGCATTCCAGATAATAATTCTAACTGAATTTCAAATCTATGTACTTTCTTTAACATTTCGTGTCCCTCCTATTTTTCACCAGATAAGTATTTATGATATGCTATGATACTTGTAAACAACTGATCAAGGATTTCTATATCCTGACTATTTGTTAATGTATTTTCGTTAATGTGTTGCACCACAAATTCATATAATGATTCTAATGTTGGATTTCTGGCTGCATTATATCCTGTTAAAGGAACTATGTAATAAAGAATATTTCTAGCATCTTCAAACTTATCATCACTCTTCTTACACATAGCATTTGCCCTTTTCACTTCATTGAGAACTTTTCTTAATTGATGTGAAGGTACTTTTCCCATCTCCATCTTTTGAGCTGTTTGATAAGCAATTCCATTTTGTAAGAAAATTTTCTTTTTATCGCTATAATTAACTGATAATGGTTTATCTAATGGAGTAACATATTTTTGTTGTGTATTTTTACGACTTCTATTACCATTATATTGGTTATTATTTTTTTTAGTGTAAGCGCCTTTTTTTGTGTTCATTTAATTGACCTCCCTTGTAAACAATATAACTAATTTCATCATAAGTATGAGTTTATTAAGACTATATAAATCTGAAATATTCATTATTTCCTTTAAAAATTCTATTCTTATAGATTCATTATCTATCTGTCTCAATAATGAATATTGAATTTTAGGCATTAATGCATAAAATTTATCTATATGATCAACTTGTATATGTGACATCAAATTATAAAAAGATGTACGTGAAATATTTTGATTAAGAATATAATATCTATATTTCTCTACTTTATTTAATACTTCATAATAATCATGATAAGAAATAGTAATATTCATAATTGTTATGGCATTTTTTACAATTTTCTCTCCTTGAGAAAAGCTTTTTGATGCTTCTAAAGCATTGTCTGCCATCTTCACACCAAATCGAATAGGTTTTTTAGGAGCTTGTATATGAATACCAGCAGATAAAGTAATATCTGGATTGCATACATAATTTTCAAATTCATGATGAATAGATTCAGCTAATT
Organism: uncultured Coprobacillus sp.; assembly: GCA_964434915.1. Lineage (GTDB taxonomy): Bacteria > Bacillota_I > Bacilli_A > Erysipelotrichales > Coprobacillaceae > CAYSWW01. Next base: position 3,174 of record CAYSWW010000017.1, on the reverse strand, counting down.
TCACAATACCATATATTGGTCCCATAATAACCAAATCATCACCGCCTGCATAATTAATATAAAAAATATTTTCTAGCCGACTTTGTAATTCTTGGCTGATACGTAAACAGATATCTTTTAAGCGTGAACTAAAAAACAATTCCATAAAACGACTTAATGTTAAATATTTAGATAGAGATCTTTGTAATACTACAGAAACATCTTCTTTTTGTTTTAATCCAAAAGCAAAAATTGCTCCTAAATTATCTACATCCATTTTTAAAATGCCTAATTTTTGATCTCCAAAATCTTCTCCTAAAGTTTTTACAATTTCTTCAAAACTCATCTCTTTAGGTACAAGATTAGCAATCATTCTTACATTACCACATTCAAAATGATTAACTGCATCAATATAAAAATATTGTTGTTTATTATAAAATGTTGAATCCAGATTATTCATAAAAGAAACAGAAACATATCCTAAATTGATATCAGCATTTTTTGATTGATCAAAATCATAATATATATACATATGATCATCATGTGTATATTTGTCTGATATTGTCAACATCATCTCACATAAATCGCAATATTCCTGATGATTAACAGGATTATCCCCACACATTGGACAGATATTATTTTGAATGATATCTTGATATGAAAAATTATCATCTATAATATTTATAAATTTCTTATGTTTTGCTTCATCAAGCTTTGTTTTTAATGATAAAGCTTTTTCACTTTTAAATAACTCTAATTCCTTTTTATCTAATTCTTCCATAGCATATACAAAAGTTAGATTTGTATTAAATTTCTCATATAAAGAATGAGTAATTAACGAAAACAATTTTTCTACTCTTTCTTTTGTATCTTTTAAATATGGGAGTAATATAACCGCTCCTCCTCCCGTATTAAAAATAATATTACATTGAGTCAAAGAGAACTCATTTAATAATGCATATGTAATTGACTGTGTTAAAATCGAAACAAATGCTGAACGTCCTCTCAATGATTTCGTCAATTTTGATTTCGTCTCAGCACCTTCTGTAATTTGATAAATAAACTTTTGAATACCTGATACATCAAATTCCACCATATAAAATTTTTTTTGATTACTATAGTACAAACAACTTGCGATAGCAGAAGTGAGTTTCAAATGATCAAATAGACTTACTGTGGGGCAATTTGTTTCATAAGTTGAAGCAGGAATCAATGTTGTATATTTATATAATAGCGCATACATTCTATTAAATTGATAAGGTGTTACTTGTTCTCCGATTAATAAATTATCTTTTTGGACTTCTTCAATAAAGTTTAGAAATAATTCTTTATATTCGTTGGCACTATCTTTTGCTGATTTATAAGAATACTCTTGCATAGGAAAAGATAGCTTATCAATTGTTGTAAGTAGAAAAATAGAATGTTGTCTTTTTTCTTTGCTGAATTCAATTTCATTCATGATAGAATTCAATCTTGCTATAATATAATTATATTTACTCTTTTTATAATCATCTTCATTATCATAATTTTCATCACTTCTATCAATTCTAGAAGCAATGAAATCAGCATTTTTTATGATTTCATCAATATTATTTCCATTATATATATGATGTGAGCTAGATGCTCTTTCAATTTCTCCATGAGAATGTAAATATTTTTCAAAAAATTTATATGTATAACCACTATGAATATGAGTATGATACCCATACTTCCTATGAGTTGGTGTATACGCTTTCTCTTCTGTTGTTAATTGAGAGGCAATTTCCGTTCGTTGATAAAACTTTCCTATATCATGAAGCAATCCTGCATAAGCGTATTTTAATAAATCATCTTCCATTTTATCCCTCCTTTATAAATCTTTCTAATGAATTTAGACAATTGAAAATAATTTTTTGTATATCAACATTCGATTCTATTTCGTCTCCATGATTGATTTTATTTCTTATTTTAAAATAAAACTCATCTATTGATTTATAATCTAATATATGAGTATTTTTTTTAAAATTCATATACTTTTCTCTTATAGGTTCAATATCTTTATCTATCTTTGCTTTATTACTTTGTCTAATGTTCAAATAATAAAGTAAATCTTGAGATAAATGATAAATATCTAAATTTCTTCTTTTTGGCGATAGTGTTTTTAAAATTTCTGATTTAAAATTAAGCGTATTAGGAAAATATGCATAGTGCACCAACTCTTCTCTTATTAATTGATCCGTAAAAGTGATTGCAACTTGATATAAATTATGCTTAAGTAATATTTTTATAAGTGATATCTTTTTCAAAGAGTTCAATTGATTCGTATTAACTTCTTTAAATTTATCTATAATTCTTTCTAAATATGGATGAATTAAAATATAGTTGTCATCCTTTTTAATATTCTTACTAAAATCAATAATCTTTCTAATACAATCAATGCTCTTATTAAATTCACAATATTCAACCATCTTATTAAAATCTTCAAATGCTTTTAATAAATTCTGGATTTTCTGGTCCTCTTTATAAATGAAAAGACTTTCAGATGAAACTTTCAAATATTTATCAAATGCCTCTATTTCATTAATCAAATGAGAATGATTATATTGATTAATTAAATCAACAATAATACCTTCTTCTTTTTTAGCATTATAATTACCATAATATAAATGTTTAAGATGATACCCACTAGCACATTCCAAATATTTTGTAATTAACATTACTGAAAGAGGAATACTTCTAAACGAATGTGTAATATCAATTATAAAATCATCATTTAACACTTTACTCATTTTTGAAACAATTTCTTCAGTTTGTACATTATCATTTATAAAAATAAATTTTATTTCTTTATCACATTCTTTTTTAATTAAATCATATAAACTATTCCCATTATTGTCGTATGATTTTTCTGTGCAAAATACATATATATCAGAAATTTGATTTCTATATTCTTGTATAATTGCTTCTTGAACATATTTAGAACAATATTCATGTTCATGATTGTCCTGGAAAAAATATATAGCTTCTTTATAATTACTTCCCATTCCTAAAAACGTAAAATACTGCATTTTTATTCACCTACTTTTCTTTATTTTACCATATATTGTCATTTATTGACATAATTTTTGTTTTTGCAGAAAAAAATGATAAGGGATTCAAACCCAATGTCATTAAGTTAAAATTTTAATGGCAATCGAGGGTTATATTGCAAATATG
>CAYSWW010000016.1:0-21159 GCA_964434915.1 uncultured Coprobacillus sp. | reverse complement strand
GCGTTTTATCTGATGAGACTTTTTGGATTTAAATCCTTAACTTAATGACATTGACCGGTTGCCCGGTTTTTTTATCCATTCATCGATAAAAGCGTTGCCACTGTATTTTCAAGTTGTTCTTTGGCTCTTTGTATATCTTGAATTTGTTGATTTGTACATGTTTCATAATTGATTTTCTTGGTACATTTCTTTAAAGCAGAAAGAGCATCTTTAATTTGTGATTTTGATGTTTTATCCAGTTGTTTACTATATTGTGATAAACCATTTTCAACTCTTACCACTAAACTTTCAATATCATTCTTTAAAGCAATTCTTTCTTTCATTATCTCATCCTGATATTCATATTGTTGAGCTTCTTTAATCGCTCTTTCCACTTCTGCATCAGACATCTTTGAACCATTTTCAATCGTAATACTTTGCACATTACCACTCGCTAAATCTTTAGCCGAAACATTTACAATACCATTCGCATCAATATCAAAAGTGACCTCAATTTGTGGAACACCACGCATAGCACGTTTTATCTTCTTTAATTTGAATTTCCCAAGACTCTTATTATCTTTTGCTAAAGGTCTTTCACCTTGTAAAACATTAATTTCAACCTGCGTTTGAAAATTCGCTGAAGTCGTAAAAATCTGTGAGTGACTTGTTGGAATCGTTGTATTACGTTCAATAATAGGTGTTGCCACACCACCTATTGTTTCAATCGATAAAGTTAACGGAGTTACATCCAACAACAAGACATCATGATGACCCATAGCTGTAACATCACCAGAAAGTTTTCCAGCTTGGATACCAGCTCCTATTGCTACACATTCATCAGGATTTAATGACTGACTAGGTGCCAAACCTGTCACTTCTTTAATTTTATTTTGAACAGCTGGTATTCTTGATGATCCTCCTACCAAAATGATTTTATCTAACTCAGCTGGTAAAAGTCTAGCATCATTTAAGGCATTTTGCACTGGCATAACAATACGTTCAATCAGCTGTTTGGTTAATCGTTGGAAAAGCTCTCTAGAAATACTCATTTCTAGATTGATAGGCCCATTAGCCCCCGTCATAATAAATGGTAAAGAAATTTGTGTTGTGTTCAAGATTGAAAGTTCAATCTTGGCTTTTTCAGCAGCTTCTTCAATTCGCTGCATCGCCATCAAATCTTTAGATAAATCAATATGATGAGTCTTTTTAAATTCATCAATGATATACTGAGCAAGACAACGATCAAAGTCATCTCCACCTAAATAATTATCACCAGAAGTTGATAAAACTTCAATAACACCATTCCCTATTTCAATAATAGAAACATCTAATGTTCCTCCTCCCAAATCAAAAACCATAATCTTTTGGCCATAACTATTTTCCAAACCATAAGCCAAAGCAGCAGCGGTAGGTTCATTAATAATTCTTAAAACATCTAAACCAGCAATTCTTCCAGCATCCTTTGTTGCTTGACGTTGGGCATCATTAAAATAAGCTGGAACAGTAATAACCGCCTGCGTTACTTTCTCATTCAAATATTCTTGAGCATCCTTCTTTAACTTCTGTAAAATCATTGCTGAAATCTCTTGAGGAAGATAATCCTTACGACCAATTCTAACCTTTTCATTCGTCCCCATTTTTCGTTTAATTGAAGAAATCGTATTTTGTGGATTTGTAATCGCTTGACGTTTTGCTTTTTCACCAACTAATCGTTGTTCATCTTTCGTAAAAGCAACAATACTTGGTGTCGTCTTCGCTCCTTCTTGATTGGGAATAATTTGTGTTTTTCCATTCTCTATAAAAGCCATACAACTATTTGTTGTTCCTAAATCAATACCAATAATTTTACTCATATCTATCGCTCCATTTCATTATCTACAACAACAATTTATTAATAAATTCATCAACAATAAACTATAACAACAATTTGCTGCATTATATGGTGTACCATATGATTGTTGTGTCGTTCGATATTGTCCTTGACTCATCTGTAATTGTTGAACAAAAAAGAGATATTGCAAATTTCCCGGCTCCATCTGTGCTGCTGTTTGGGCATATTCTAAAGCCGTTACATTATTGCCAATACCATTCATCGCTACGGCACTATAATAAAACCATAAAGCCTGTCGATTTCTAATCGTCTCTAAAACATTTAAAGCATCTTGATAACGTCGAGCATTAATAAATTGAGCAGCATCATTATAAGCCATTTTCTCATCACCGGCATATTGGTATGTGGATTGTCCATATGTTTGTGAGCCACCATAATTTTGATTTTGAAAACCACGTTTACGACCATCCATAATGGTTTTATAAGCGTTTTGCACTTGTTTGAATTTTTCTGTATATTCTGCCTGATGCACATTATTTACATTAGCATCAGGATGATATTTCTTACTTAAAGTTCGATAGGCCTTTTTTACTTCTTCATCACTGGCATCAGGTGATACACCTAAAACATCATATGGATTCATGAAGATTCCTCCATTCTTTTCTTTTTTCTTAATTCATATCTTGACCACACACCACTATATATAATGTTTCTCAACATGTCAATATTTTCTATAATCGGCAAGCATTCAAATATTTCTGCAACCTTTGCAATCATCATTTCCAATATACCATAACAATATTCTTCAAATCCTGCTTGATCCTTAAAAAAACTCAAAGGATTATAATTTTGCTTATGCTGATCTTCTTCTAGATCATCATAAGCATCCATTAAATAAATAAACTTACCCAAATAAAATCCCATTTCATACAATTCATCATGCCATTCATCATCACGATAAGCACAGATATCACCCATAATTTTTCCAAAACAACCAGATATTTGATCAATATCCTGACAATTTTCCTTTTCTAAAGCTTGTATATCTTTTAAAAATTGTTCAATCCTTTGAACCTTTAAAGGATATTCTTCTTTAACTTTCATAAACGTTCGATAAATCCATTTTTCATACAAATGAGCCCCATATTTCTTTTCATCTAGCCAATCATCTTGACATTTAAAATAACTTAAAACAAGACTCATCTTCGCCGCATAATCAATACATTCATTTGAAAACTTATCATACTGATGGAAAGGATGAATAAGACAACGTGAACGAATTGTTTCCGTCTTCGATTCATAGAGACTGCTTAACAGGATAGCCAAAAAAGTCAAATCATAATTTAAAGACAATTGTCCTTTATAACCAGATAATTCTCTTAACGCGCGACACATTCCACAATAATAAGCATGATAAATATCATATTCTTTAAACTTTAATTCAGGTTTATTAATAATAATATATCCAAACATCTTTATGTTCTCTTTTCAAATTGTCTTTGACATTTAGGGCAAGTCACAACGACTTTACCATGTCCCTTTGGCAAGCGAACAATCTGGTGACAAGAAGGACAGCGATAATATTTATGGCTTGGATCTTGTCTTCTTTTCTGTTGTAAAGTCTTATATTTTGTTATAGGAGCTATCAAATTCATAAAAGATTGATTCTCTTGATATCTTCTATACGTATTTTTCGAAAACATTCGAAAAATAACAACAGCCCAAAAAAACAAACCAATCAACTCTAAAATAAATTGTCTTGTAAAAAGATTTAAAACAAGAAAAATAATACACAAAACCATTAAAACATTATTTAATGTATCATTTCCATATCTCCCTTGCATAAACCTATATATTTTTTCTCTCATATCTTCACCTCATTTTATAAACAAGTATATGTCGAAGATATTAACAACACATGAACTTCTTTTATAAAATAAAATTAATTTCTCATGTATGAATTCATGCTACATCAAAAAATCTCTCAAAAAGAGAGATTATTTTCGTTTTAATTTGACAATTGTTTCTACTTTAGATGTATAAGGCAACATATCCATTGGCATGATCTTTTCAACATCATAATAATCCTTTAATTCAGCCAATCCTTTTGCCAATGCCGTAGGATGATCACTCACATAAATAACATCTTTCACTTTAGATAAAATGAGACTTTGTTGTATAGCTGATGTTATATCATGATTTTGAATAATCATAACATCAAATTTTCTTTTCTTACATTGTGAAACAACAGCTTCATCAATATTTCTACAAATAAATGTCACATGATTTTTTCTTAAAAACTTCGCATTATCTTTCGCATCTTGAATGTGATAACTTTTTTCATCAATAGCCACAATCTCCTGATCCATTGATAATTCCAATAAACCAATTCCACAACGAAGTGAAAGAACACTTCTATTATGAGGAATCATCTCTTGAATCATAGATAACTTGACTTTTTCCATTTCAGGATTCATCGGAAACTCTGATTTAATTGAGTAAATATATTTTTGATCAAAGCAATGAAAAGATAAATTAGATTGTCCGTAAATCTTTTTATAACCCTGTTTTTCAAAATCTTGATAACGTGCCGTATTAATCGTTAAGAAGATGCCTTTGATTTCAGGAATCTTAGCAATCTCTTTAGTGACTTCTTCTTTCAAGCCATCTTGTCCAGTCACGAAAACAACTTGAATATTATTATCAATATTCTTCATCATTAAAAAACGTAACCCTTTTTTAATTTTATCATTGTAATCTTTTACATTATAATGATTAAGAATCTTTTCAATCTTTTGTAAACATTGATTAATCAAAGGATTCTGCATTGCACATTGATTCATCAAAGTCAAATATTTAGACTCTCTTTGATAAATCCCTACATTCACCTGGCCTTTAAAATAAGCAACCGGTAAAGAAACAACATGACGATAGCCACACGTTATTTTTGCAGCAATCGTTTCTTGAATCGGCAGTTGATCAACATCAAAATCAGTATACTTCCTTAAAGCATCTTTTACTATTTCCCTTTTCAATTCACCATGACTTTGATATGCCAAAGTCGTCAAAGCACATCCTTGACAATACTTATCTTCTCGACAAAAAGACTTTTCACGTTGTTGAGAAGTCTTCATATATCTAATGATCTTCCCCTTTAAAAACTTGCGATTCTCCTGTGTAATCTCCACTTCAACTATTTCTCCAGGTAAAGCTTGATTAATAAAACAAATTTTCTTATGAACATAACCAATACCCTCACCATTAATTCCTAATTTCTTAATTTCTACTAGTTCTCTTCTCATTTTTTTGTCTCCTATCATACAAAATGTATGTCACATACATACCTACATATAAAATCTCAGCCACCCAATCAAACACAAACAAAATGACCACAATAAAAGCCAAAGGTCCATAAACCGTCTGAAAATCAACAAATTGAAAATAAATATTCAAAACATAATATAAAATCAACATCAAAGAACCGGCAACCAATGCTCCTTGAAAAGCATCAGCATAATACACCCGTGTTCGAGGCACAATCAAATAAATCCACATCAAACAAAGTACCATTATGAAATAAAGCATAATATGTCTTAATCCATAAAAAGAATACAAAACATCAAAAAGATACACTAATGGTTTCATTGCTAAAATAGCAATAATTCCAATAAACAACAATAATAAAAATACAGTTATCTTAATCGTATAAAGATAATAGCTCACAATACTTTCCTTTTTCATTGGACGATACATATTTTTAGAAATCTCATAAATATTGCCAACACCACGAGAAACAGTATATAAAGAAACAATCATCGTTACCAAGGCAACCGTATTGACATTTCTTGATTTCAAAACCTCCAACAACATTTCATCATACTCTGGTCTCATAACACGACTAATCATATTTTCAATCAGACTTAAATCTACTTCAATTAAAGATACTCCAATCGCAACTAATGAAAAAGCCGGCACTAAAATCAACAGTAAATAAAACGAATGAGCCGCAGGTGCATAAGATGGAACAACACGACGATAATCATGATATATTTTCATCCAACGTTCATATAACGTTTTCATGCATCATCTTCCCATGGCATATAAGAAAGGAAAAACATTAATTATGTTTTTCCTCTTCAACTTTCTCAGTTTCTTCATTAAGAAGCTCTAACTGCAATGAAACAATTCTATTTTTTTCTATCTCATTAATGGTAAGTAACACATTATCTATTTTTAAAACTTGATGCAATTCAGGTGTCCCATTACATTGACCCAAAACAAGACCACCAATTGATTCAAAATCTTCAGATGCAAAAGATGTCCCATACGTTTCATTGACTGACTTCATCAATATTTAAACTTCCATCAATCAAATATTGAGTTTCTGATAATTGAATGATCGAAGAATCTTCCATTTCATCATACTCATCACCAATTTCACCAACAATTTCCTCAACAATATCTTCCAAAGTCACAATCCCACTCATAACACCATATTCATCTAAAACAACCGCCAAAGAAACATGTTCTTGACGCATTGATTCAAAAACATCAGAGACATCATTAAATTCATAAACAACATACGTTTCTCGCATATATTGTTTCACATCAAATTTAGATTTCACAATATCTGATAACATTAAATCCTTAATATACAAAACTCCGATGATTTCATCATATGATTCAGAATGAACAGGTATACGCGAAAACTGACATTCTCTAAAAATTTTCATCAATTCATTATAAGATATATCATCAGAAACACTTACCACATGAATTCTTGGCGTCATAATTTCTTTAATCTCAGTATCACCAAATTCAAAGACATTATGAACCATTTCTTTTTCGCCATCTTCTAACACACCCTCTTCATGTGATACTGTTACAATCGTCTTTAAATCTTCTTCGGTCATTGTTGGACCTGATTTCCTATCGCCACCTAATAAACGAATAAGAAAACTTGTTAACATATTTAAAATAAAAACAACAGGCATACAAATCCATAATATGAAACGAATAAAATAACAAACACGAAAAGCAATCAATTCAGGATTTTTTGTAGCAAGTGATTTTGGTGTAATCTCACCAAAAATCAAAATAATCAATGTCACAGCACCAGTTGCTATAGCAACTGCTGAACTCGCATTAAAAACTGAAATCACAAAAGATGTCGTTAATGACGAAGCCACAATATTCACTAAATTATTGCCCACCAATATCGAACTTAAGACGATTCAATAAACCATCAACAACTTTTGCTCGTTTATGACCTTCTTGTGCTAAAGTTCTAATTCTAATTTTATTCAATGACATAAAGGCAGCTTCACTCATTGAAAATAAAGCAGACAAAGCAATTAATAAAATAAACATACAAATCATAAATATCTGACTCGGGTCCATGAATAAAAATCTCCTTATTTTTTAAAATATTTTCAATATTAATATAAAAGCAATAAAAAGTCAAATTTTTACTGCTCAATCATATATATTAGTATAATCAAAAATGACAGAATTATCAATATCAAGGGAGGAAAATATGTATAAAATTGCATTAACATTACGAAAAAAAGAGGATCATATGACCTTTTTTATGAATCAAACATATTATCAGTTCTTGTCATCACATTTCCATATTGAACTTGTTATTCCTCGTCAAAATCAACAATATCAAGATATCGTGCAAAGAAACGATGCTTTATTAATATGTGGCGGTTGTGATATCAATCCACATTATTTCCGTGAATCTTTGCATCCAACTACTCAGTTAGAAGATCCGCTTATTGAGACAACTGACTTTGCCTTGCTTCAACAGTTCTATCATAATCAAAAAACAATCTTTGGCATTTGTCGAGGCATTCAAGTTATCAATGTTTTCTTTAAAGGAAAGCTCTATCAAGATATCGCTTCACAATATGCAACATCGCTTCAACATACACATGAAAATCATCATGTTGAAATCCAACCCAACACACGACTATCTCAATACTTTCCTCTCTCAATCCAAGTCAATTCATCACATCACCAAAACATAAAAGAAGTTTCTCCACTTTTCCACATCAATGCCATAAGTGAAGATGGTCTTATTGAAGGTATTGAAAATAAGCATGTTCTCGCAGTTCAATGGCACCCTGAGCGTTTATCAACTGAACATCAAAAAGCTTTTATGCAAATGATGATTGACTTTATAACAAATAGTGGAAAGAGTTTATCGAATACTTAGTTTACCGGTTCCAATAATGCGAAATCTTGCTTATTGTACAAAAAAGATGATGATTTCAGTATTTTATACTGATTCATCATCTTTCAGCTTTTTTTATAATAATGATTGATATAATTCTTTAATTTCTTCTACACTTGTATCTCTTGGGTTACCTGGACAGCAAGCATCCGCTAATGCTGATTCACTTAAGAAATCTAAATCTTCTTCTTTTACAATTTCTTTTAAATCAGCAGGAATACCTACATCTTGAGATAATTTCTTAACTGCATCAATTGCAGCTTTGCGATAAGTTTCTTGATCCATTCCAGTTGTATCCACACCCATTGCTTCTGCGATATCTTTATATTTTTCTCCAGTATATGGTGCATTATATTCCATAACTGTTGGTAAGATAATAGCATTAGCAACACCATGAGGTGTATCATATAAAGCTCCTAATGGATGCGCCATAGAATGAACTAATCCTAAACCAACATTAGAAAATCCCATACCAGCTACATATTGACCTAAAGCCATACCTTCTCTACCTTCTGGAGTATTATCAACTGCGCCTCTTAATGATTTAGCAATGATTTCAATTGCTTTAATATGGAACATATCTGATAATTCCCAAGCACCTTTTGTAATATAACCTTCAATAGCATGAGTCAAAGCATCCATACCAGTAGCAGCTGTTAAACCTTTTGGCATTGTTGACATCATATCAGGATCAACGAATGCGACAACAGGAATATCATGAACATCTACACATACCATTTTTCTATCTTTTTCGGCATCAGTAATAACATAATTTATAGTCACCTCAGCTGCTGTACCAGAAGTTGTAGGAACAGCTAAAATAGGTGTACAAGGATTTTTAGTAGGTGCTACACCTTCTAGACTTCTTACATCTGCAAATTCTGGGTTTTTATCAATAATACCAACTGCTTTGGCTGTATCCATTGATGATCCTCCACCAATAGCGATGATATAATCTGCTTCTGCTTTATGTAATGCTTCAACACCATGTTGAACATTTTCAATTGTTGGATTAGGCTTGATATCTGAATAAACTTCATAAGCTAATCCTGCTTCATCTAATAAATCTGTAACTTTCTTAGTTAATCCAAATTCAATCAAGTCTGGATCCGAACAAACTAATGCTTTTTTGAATCCTCTAGCTTTTGCTTCATTAGGGATTTCATTGATTGCTCCTTTTCCATGATAACTTGTTTCATTTAATACAAATCTGTTTGCCATTTTTTTACATCTCCTTCGCTTTTACTGTCTTTATTTTATCATTCTTGTGAAATAAAAAACAAGTTACAAATAAAAGCGTTTGTAACATTTTTATGTATAGCTAAACATTTACCTTACATGATTTCCATGCAACTGTATCAATACTTGCGAAGATCTTACCGTTTGGACTATGAATGAACAAAAGTATGCTAAATATCTTTGCCTAAAAGACGCTAATCTATTTTTACAACTCAATAATTTATCGCTCTTATCTTACTAGTCGTCACAGCATATTTGCTGAAAGGCTCATTTAACAGGAATGTAACCAATGGCAGTTATTCGTATGCGTAAAATATAGAGACGCAGTACAAAAAGAAATACATGCCATGGTCAAAAGAATTGCTGATAATATATATCTGACTAAAAAATCATAGAAATACGATCTCTTCGTTGTGTCTTATCAATCATTGCATATATAAATTGTTAATTTATTGCAGCTCCAATTATCAATGTCGTTGATCAATAAGAGGACTTTTTCATTTATATTCAATCTGTTTTACACTTTAGCTTCTTTCCTTGAAGATGTTTTCTTCATTGACTGGTTATCGAAAGATTCCAGATATCCATTTCTACTCTTCATAGATGGATGAAGAAATATTCACGTCATTTAAGAATTTTATAAGTAGGCACTTTTTTTATAAGAAATGAAAATATATCAAAAAATACTCTCATACCATTTTATGACATAAGAGTATATTAATATTATTTTATAATGGTATTTCATACTCATAATGTCCATTAAGCAAATATGTCATTTCATTTGTTAATGGTAAATATAGAATACATTCACAACCAAATGGTATATCAATAATAACATTTAATGTATTTAAATTTGTAAATCTCCATTCAATAGTATATAAGCCACTTTCTGAATGATATGAACATTTACAATATCCTAATCTTCTATCCACTTTAGGCTTTATGATAACCTTCTTAAATCCTGGTTCAAGTGAATTGATACCAACCATTTCTCTATACGTCCATTCTGCAATTGATCCATAAGCATAATGATTGAGACTATTCATCCCCTCAGAATTGATTTTTCCATCTTCTAATACAGAATTCCATCTTTCCCAGATTGTTGTTGCACCTAAATTAACTTCATAAAGCCATCCTGGATATTCTTCATTTAATAACAAGTCATATGCTAGATCAACATGACCATTTTGTGATAAAACAAAGTTTAAAAATGGTGTTCCTACAAAGCCTGTTTGTAATTTATTATTATTTTCTCGAATTTTAGAAACAAGTTTATCAACGTTTTGCTTTATTTCGCTTTCTTCTAGCATATCAAAATAAACAGCCAATATATATCCTGTTTGTGTATCAATATTAACAACACCATCATTAATATATTTATTTCTGATTGCTTTTTTAATGAATGAAGCATGCTTTCGATAATATTCTTCTTCTGGCAATTGAAGTATTTTTGCAGCATAAGATACTAACAAGGTAGAATAATAATAGAAAATACTAGCTACATAGTACATATCAGTTGCTCCAATAGGTGTACCTGGTCTAGCATCTAATGCTAACCAATCAGCAAAATAAAAACCACTATCCAATAAATAGTTTTCTCCAGAGCTTCTATCTATCTCTATCGCATTATCAACTCACATTTTCATATTTGAATATGTTTCTTTTAATAATTCTTTATCTCCTGAAAACCGATAAACATTCCAAGGAATAATCGTTGCAGCATCTGCCCATGGACATATGTTTTTATTATTAAACATTTCTATAACCTGATTTCCTAATTCCAGTTTGTCTTGCCATGCATAATTTTCTATTTTAGGTTTAGGTGTTGGAATAACATTAGGAACGGCACCATTATCTAACATTTGCTCACATAGCATATCATGTAAATACTTGTGATAAAATTGTATAGCATTCATATTGAATAAAGCCGTACCACTAAAGATTTGAGCATCACCACTCCATCCAAGCCTTTCATCTCTTTGTGGACAATCAGTTGGTATATCTAAAAAATTATCCATCTGTGACCATCGTATATTACTCAATAATTGATTAACTTTTTTATGTCCCGTCTCAATAAACCCTGTATCTTCCATATTTGATGTCATCAAACATGCTTCAAAATTATTTATATCTATTTCTTCATCAGTTTCTATTTTTGCATATCTAAATCCAAAGAATGTAAAATGTGGTCTTATATATCTTTCAATTCCATCACTTTTATAGCAAAAGCCAAATGTAGCTGTTCTATAATTTTCATTATAAAAACACCCATCTTGTAATATTTCCCCAAACTGAATGTAAGTATCTTTCTTAGCTTTAAATTCTATCCATCCGGTTAGGTTTTGCCCAAAATCTAATATATGTTCTCCTTTAGGAGAAACAAAGTATTGTATTGGTTTTATTCTTTTTTTGATACTTATAGGTAATGAATATCTAGGTACTAATAAAGATTTGTCCATCTCTAAAATGTCAACAATTTCCTTATGATTATCTTTTATTGTCATATCAATCTTTTCACCATCATATATACCATTACTTACAATTTGACTTTTTAAACAATAGCACTCTTTATCACTTTTTATAATTTCTTTTCTACCATCATCATATTCTATATATATTTCAAAAATCAATGAAACTTTATCACCATACAAATTATAAAATCCCCCATCAAAACCAAGTCGCCCTTTATACCACCCATTTCCTAACAAGACTTTTAAAGTATTTTTGCCCTGATTAAAATATTCTTTTAAATCATAAGTTTGAAATTGTAAATGAGTATCATAACTGTGATATCCTGGCATCAAATACTCATTATTTATAAACTTATCATTTAAATAAGCTTCATATAAACCCAAACCACATATAGATAGGTATGCTTTTTTAACAATATTCATTATATTGAAATCTTTTAAAATAATTGAATATTCTGATAAATGAGGTGTCACAAAATCTGCTATCCATTCTTTAACTTTTGGTGTGACAAAATAACTAATCTGCTTAACTAATTTATTATGATGATCAATTGCTTTCACTTGAAAATAATACACAGTTAATGGTTTTAAACTAATATCAAATTGTACTTGTGTTTGATTTGTATCATTTAAAGTTTTTTTATCTACAATATCTACAAAATTTTTATCTTTTGATATTATCACTTCTAATGATTTCATCGTTGTATCTTTTGTATCTGTAATTTCCCATTGAATCAATACATAATTCAACAAAAATCCAACCGGATGATGCATGTGATTAACTCTTAAATTGACAATATTCACGATAATTCTCCTCCTATGTACAAAAAGAGAGAGCAATGACTACTCTCTGATAATCTTTAATAAATCTTTAAAATATTTAAATGATAATCTGCAAAAACAGAACTATATGCACTAGATATTGCAGCCACTTTCATAGATGCACTTTTCGCTGAAATGCATCCTGCAATTGCATCTTCTACAACTAAACATTTTTTAAAATCCAAGCCAAGTTTTTGTACTGCTAACATAAATATTTGTGGATGTGGTTTAGAATATTCAATCATCGTTCCATCAGCTACTGCATCAAAGAATGTATCTAATCCGATTTGTTTTAAAATGAGCATTGTATTTTTACTAGATGAACCGATTGCAAGTTTTATACCATCCTCTAATTTAGCACCCTCTGCCTGAAAAGCACTTATACTTGCTCCCCATAAAAAATCACTAGGAAAACTCATATTATCACCTCAATAATATGTTAACATATTTTTTTGATTAAACTCATCAAATTATGATGAGTTCTTCTTTGTTATTTGTGTTAGCTACCTACTTGAATAATAATTTCTATAATTACATCATATTAATATCAATGTTAAAATATAAATGCCTAAAGGGATGTGTATAAATTGATAAAAAATGAAAATCATTACTTAATATCGCAAAATAGTTTTAACATATTTTTTAATCATTGTTTGAAGATAGTTTAGTCATTAAAACTGCTTATCGTGAAGTACCTCCTTGCGTTGAATATAATTGAGTTTATTAAAAAAATGCATCTTGCCATTAACGCTATAGAACAATAAGAAAAGAATATAAAAAAGTAAAATTTGATGAATAAATGGGTTTATCCCGAAAAGTATATAAACCCTGCCATTTTCAACTCTTCATACATGATGACCTCCACCATTTTGTTCCCAGTCAAAAAAGATAATATTTCCAGGAATAGAGGTATAGTTTTGGTATTGTTTTACACCACTTTCATGAGCACACCAGCTTACAAAACAGACGCAACATGATACTCTTGATTTAACACTGTTTTTCTTTTCTGTTCCATTCTGTGCATTGTCACACGGTGTACTTATTTCACTGTTATTGATTTTTTAGTGCACTCATTATAGCATCATGATTCGAAGTTTCATATAGTAATCAAAAAACAACTCCTAAAAAATATAATGAATATCATTAACAATATTCACTGTCGTATTCTTTTTAGGTGTCCTTACAAATATTTACTTCGTGACAGCCTCTTTTATCGTGCTCAAAAAAGACGTTAATATTGATATCGCATATTGATTGTATCTATGTCTCTTTTTCATCTATTGTACTTACATAGTTTAATTGAAGACATTTATCATAAAAAATATGACCATTCTTTAATAAAACAACAAGATTAACCAAATAATAAGTAATTATTATCAATATCAAACACAAAAACAACAAAATTAAATAATTTGCTGACAAATGAAATAGTACTACTATCATTTGACCTAAAGAAATCATAAAATAAGGTATCATTATATAATAGATATAAATAAACACTATTCTTAAAAGACTTCTTAAAAAAGGTCTATTTGTATATTCGATACGAACATTTAAGAATCGTCCTCCAATAGTTTTACCATTATCAAAATAAGGAATAACAGCATAATAAACTATCAATATAACAAAAAGCAATATATGCCCTTGAACTATACAATTCATTAATATAAATATAAGCAAACTCATCAAACTATCTAACCAAAATAATGTAATTCTTCGCAATCCAGAAACCACTCTTCCCTTTTCTCTCGCCTCTCGATCAATATCATCTCTTGTTGGAAGATAATTATCAATAACACTTATCAGCCAATATCCAATTGCTCCACCTAATGTATTGGTTATCAAATCGTCAACATCACAAATACGATAAGGTGAAGAATATATGCCATATAAACCAGATAACTGAGTCAATTCAAAGAAAAGAGAAAGAATAAAAGTCATTATAACAGTTTTCTTAAAATCATATTTGAAATAATATCTTAAATACATCCCAAAAGGTATCGTCATTACAATATTAAGTAACATTGTATAGACACTTGGATGACATAAAGCAGATAGATATGTCGAAGGATCTATA
The DNA here is from genome assembly GCA_964434915.1 of uncultured Coprobacillus sp. Lineage (GTDB taxonomy): Bacteria > Bacillota_I > Bacilli_A > Erysipelotrichales > Coprobacillaceae > CAYSWW01. The sequence continues at coordinate 6,499 of CAYSWW010000016.1, read as the reverse complement.
ATTGAAAAATTCACTTCTTTACAAATATCAACCACAAATGAAAAAGGAACCAACTGTATCGGACAAGTGATGATATTTTGCATTTCATTCTTATCTGGTAGAGGTAAAATAACCAAGAAATACGTAGTCATCAAATAAAGAATAAACGAATAAATGATCAAAACACGCAATTTATTCACTGATCCATATTGATGATATTGATGCAGAATAAACGGAATCGTAAATAAGAAAGAGAAAATTGGAAAAACAAATATTGCTGTTTTTATTATTGATAAATAACTCATATTTAATAAAAGATGAGCATCATAACTCATCTTTCTCCCCTTTATTAATCATCATACCTATCTCTCCTTTATTATGTTTTTACTACATATATAGGTAATCATAAAATATCCACCATAAATCAAAATAACCATACATGCAGTAAGAATAATTGACGATAACAATTCTTCATTTCCAAATATTTCTAAAAGAATACTACAAAACTTGATTCCAAATACTGAATGAATTATTGCTAATATCAAAGGAAACATAAAGAAAATACCAATCTGTCTAAATAATGCTTTATTCAACATTCTTTCATCTGTTCCAATTTTTCTTAACATCTTAAATCTTTCTTTATTATCAGTTGATTCTGATAATTCTTTTAACGCCAGTAAAGCAGCACTAGCAATCAAAAATATGATTCCAATATAAAGTCCAATAAATGTAATCATAGCGCCAAGTCCAATACTTCTTTCATATAAACTTAAACGTGTATTTACATCCAAATCTGTATTTGAAGTATAAAGACTAATGATCATATCTTCAATCTCTTGTTTTTCTTCATCACTTTCAGCATTATAATTAGCAATCAAAATACATTGCTCCTTTGATACACCATCTAATACCCTATCAGGAACAACAAATATTCCCATATTAATATAATTATTTGACATATAGATAAAACCGTTGATACATTGATCATATCCAGGAACCAAAGTATATCCATTAATTTCAATTGATGTATGATAACTCAACCCACCGTTTCTAATCATTACCCATGAATCATAATCTGCTACAATAGCATATTCATCGTCAGCTAATTGAATCGTCTCCAAACCATATAGCTGAGCAACTTTGTTATAATCACTTAATTTAATAAATGATTCTGCAGCATCATATTCTAAATAAGAATATTGTTCCTTAGCTTGATCCTTATATTCCCCCAAAGTATCTTCTATTGTTACATCATTGGTGCTATACACATCCAATTCAAGCATATCTTTTAGATATTGATTGACATCAAAACCTAATTTTTCCAATGTCTGTGAAACAGATAAATGAGAATCATCAATCATCTCTTGTGAATATTCTGAATTCTCAAAAAGATCTAAAGTTTTACTCAACTGAATATCTACCGGTGCCATTGTTTGTAAATTGGCAGTCATTGAATTACGAAAAGAAATAGCACAAGACAATATACAAATTGTAAAAAACAACATCAAACAGATTACTGTCATCGAGAAAACCGTAGTATTAATCTTACTACTAAATTGTCGCAAAACAAAGCTATTGAGTTGTCGATAATAGATTCTTTTTATACCCTTAAATATTTTTAATAATAAACCTGATAAAGACCAGAAAATCAAGAAAGTAGAGACCATTCCTAGAGCTATTGGAATATAAATATTATCTATAGTACCAAGATTATTGATACCACCTGTCACCATATAATAAGCATAACCAAGCATACAAACTGATACAATAAAAACCAAAGTACACAGCCATGGATTCTTCATTCTCACTTTTTCTGACTTTTTATGAGAATTAAGTAAATCTATCAATTGACAACGACTAACATTATACGTATTAAAAATCATAACAAATACATACATGACACCAAAGTAAAGTAAAGTCTTCAAACAGGCTGAAGATGAGAATGTAAATTCAAATTGTGTCATTTTTGCTTCAAACATGTTAGCTACAAATATACTCATAAATTGTGATAAAACAATTCCTACAATCATACCAAAAACAAGGGAAAAACATCCCACAATCAATGTTTCAAAGAACAATATCAATGAAATCTTTCTCTTACTCATTCCTAATGTTAAATAAATTCCAAATTCTTTATTTCTTCTCTTCATTAAAAATCTATTTGCATACAAAATCAAAAAACCTAATATAAAAGCAACAAAAACACTAATACCTGATAATACATTATTCATGAGTCCAATAATTTCATAAGTTGAAGATGATACATTGATCATGATGGTTTGACTTTCTATCGCATTAAAAATATAAAATATTGCAACACCAAGAATCAAAGTAAAAAAGTAAATTGTATAATCTTTTATACTTCGAGCAATATTTTTCAATGATAATTTAAAAAGCGTCATTTAAGTCACCACCTAATAATGTGACCACATCAATGATCTTATCAAAGAATTCTTTTCGAGAATCTTTACCTCGCAAAAGTTCGTTAAAAATTTGACCATCTTTAATAAAGATAACACGTGTTGCATAACTAGCTGTAAAAGCATCATGCGTTACCATTAAGATTGTAGCCTCTAATTGTTGATTCAAATAAGAAAATTTTTCTAACAACATCTTTGATGATTTGGAATCTAATGAACCCGTTGGTTCATCTGCTAATATAAGTTTAGGATTAGTAATGATTGCTCTTGCAGAAGCAACTCTTTGTTTTTGCCCACCACTCATTTGATATGAGAACTTATTCAACACACTTTGAATATCTAATTCATTGGCAACTTTCTCTACTCTTTTTGCTATTTCATTTGTTCTGACATTTTGAATGGACAATGCTAAAGCAATATTCTCATAAGCAGTCAAAGTATCTAACAGATTGAAATCTTGAAAAATAAATCCTAATTCCTCTCTTCTAAATTGATTCAGCTTATTTCCTTTCAATTTCGTAATATCCTGACCATCAACATAAATATGTCCGCTCGTTACCCTATCTAATGTAGAAATACAATTAAGTAGTGTCGTTTTACCACTTCCTGAAGCTCCCATAATCGCTACAAATTCTCCTTTATCAACATCAAAAGATATATTGTTGACAGCTTTTGTTAAACTTGATTTGCTGCCATAATATTTTTCAATCTTATCAATTTTTAGAATATTTTCCATCAATATTCTCCTCCTTTCTTGATTTCATTTTATGATAAAAAAAGGATTTTGTCGTTCTTCCAATATTACAAAACATTACGTTTTTGTAATATTAGCAACCTAATCCTTTATTTTATAAAAATCATGATTTGCAAACATGATCATTACATCTGTATATTCATTTAAAACGGATTGAATATCGATTTTATGACCTAGTTTCATACATAATTTCTTCACTATATATAATCCCATCCCAGTAGACTTTGCTTGAATTCTTCCGTTTTCTCCTGTAAATGTCTTATCAAACACACGATGAATATCTTGCGAAGATATTCCTATGCCATTATCATAAATATGGAGTAAAGTATTGTTATTTTTTTCTTCAATTGATATTTTGATGATTGAATCAACATGATCTCTTTTATACTTGATCGAGTTGCTGACTATTTGATTAATAATAAATTCCATCCATTTAGAATCAGTTAAAACCATCTTATCATCACCATCAACGATAAAGCTTATATGATTTTCAAGCAAATCATTTTTATTTTTCAATGCTACATGATGAATAATCTTTTTTAAACTCATCTCTTTAATCAAGTAATCCTTTTCTGCATACTCTGATCGTACATAATAAAGAATTTGATCAACATCATCATTAATCCTTTTGATTTGTTCTTCATAACGTTTATCAATTTCATTTTTATGATTATGATTCATCAAAGTTAAACTCGATATAGGCAACTTAATTTCATGAATCCATAACTCAATATATTCCTTAAATTCTTCCAAACTTATCTCTAAATCCTTAACATGCTCGATCATCGATTTATTAATTTCATATAAAATCTGATAAAATAACTTGCCATCATAAAATGATGGTTCATACAACATTTCCAAAACAAGATATTTTTTATCCAATTTCTCTACATAACTGATTAATCTATTATAAAAACGTCTTCTTTTCCAATAATCCAAACATATAACAACAAGATAAGAAAAAATATATATCAATCCAAAACAAATAATAGCTTGATGAGGAACATCAAAAGCAAACAACATCATGAGTATCGTTATACCTGCAAAAAATAAAATCAGAATCTCTATATACTTATTTAAGATATACTTATTGAATTTCATAATAACCTATAACCCCATTTCTTACGTGTTTCAATAGCATCCTTAATACCAAAAGATTCTAATTTCGCTCTTAAGCGACTAATATTAACCGTTAAGGCATTCTCATTGACATACTCCTCATTGTTCCATAATTCTGTCATTAAATGATCACGTGATACAATATTACCACGATGAGCAAGTAAACAAAAAAAGATAATCATTTCATTTTTCGTAAGCTCTAATTGTTTTCCATCCTTAATCAATAATCCTTTACTTTGATAAACTTTAATTCCATTATAATATTCAAAGTCTACCTTTGATTCCATTCTTTTGAATATATTAGCAATTCTTAAAAGTAAGATCGTTGGATTATATGGTTTGGTAATATAATCATCAGCACCATAAGACATTGATAAGACTTCATCCGTTTCTTGAACTCTACTTGTAACCATAATAATTGGGACATTAGATTCTTTTCTTATTTCTCGTAATATCATTTCCCCATTAATATAAGGCAAATTAATATCTAAAAGTAATAAATCAAACTGACTATTTAAAATATCTTTTAAGGTATTGTTGAATTGTTCTAAAACTAAAGTACGATATCCAGAAGTCTCTAAAAGTTCTTTTAACTCTTCACGAATTGTCTGATCATCTTCAACAATCATAATTGTTTTCATTATCTCACCACTTTCTGTTTTCTATTATAACATTCTCTTTTCCAAAACACTAGATAACTCTCTTTAATCATTTTGAATAAAAAATGAATCACGCTTTCATTAACTTATAATATATCTCAATCACAATATATTGACTATGATTTTCCGTTCAAACAGGGAATTCCTGATGTATTGATTGATTTGTTTTCTGTCATAATTAGGTTCATTAATATGTAATAGCTCACATATAAAATATAAAGGACGAATAACATGAACAATAACGATTTTATACAGGAACCAAAAGAAAACGGGAGGAATACGTGATTTCGCAATCAAGATTTGCCGTTACCTGCGATATCAGCCGAGAAGACCATAACCCGTCAAGACACCGCTCACAGAAAAATTAAAGCAAGATATTACAAGATAGCTGGAGCGTTTCAGCCTAAACAAAACACTGTTTCTGTTTTTGTATCCGCTTTTCCACCACGGATACATAGACCATTATAAAGGGCGTTCTGCTGGAATTAAAAGGCAAAGGCTGACAGCAAATAGAAGCGTGGCGAAGCCATCTCCGACTCCCAAAGATAGAAGGCACGCAAAAGAACGGGGACAATATGCAATATATAGTGAAGGATTAAAGATATATAATAAATAAACCTTAACAAACTGTAAGGAACCATAAACAATGACATATTTACATTCAATTATTGCCATTGAAACCATGATATCTTCTCATATCCAATCTATATAATGATAAGAATCTGTATCCCATTATCAATTCCATAATTTTGAAAAACTTGTAAGAAATAGCCCTTGAATGTATATCCACTCAACAAAAGACAAACTAAAGATACAATCATAATCAAAAAACAAAAATCAATTTCAATACATCAATTTTTAATCACTTTAAAAGGATTCGTTTCCTCAACATATTGAATTGGATAAATCAAAAAAATAATACTAAAACAACAGTTTCCAGACAAAATGCTATTGCACTAAAAGAATTATAATTTTCCACGAGTTCACATATTTAGATACCCCATCATATGATATCAGCAACTAACATACATTGAATTCACATAACGTGGCTTATTAACAGTTACATTAAATATCCACATAATAGCTATGGTCATTTAGATTTATAGATAAGTTTATCAATAACACCCCTATAGCAGTTCTCATAAATTCAAGAACATAACACACTTGCAAAGAGTCTCAAATTCCAAGCTATCTAATACTATCAATTGATTATCATAAAACAATCCATTTGACACTTCATAATCGTCCATGCGTTATATCGTCAATTGTGTCCCAGTTGAATAAACAGACTTTTCATTATTGAAAAAGTATTCACTATCTGGCGAGAAAGTAAAACCTTCATCTTATTCATTAACATGCGTAAATATCACTTTTTAACAGTTTCTTTTTATCTAAATCACAGATAGCCAAAATCCTTGACGTCGTTTTCACAACAAATATATTCGTACGAGGTTGAAATGCTCATACATAGGCATATGAAACATCTGTAAATTTTTCTAATTCTTTATTATTTTGATTATATAAATAAATTTTATTATCCTAAACTTTTTCAAAATCATTAAAATATA
>CAYSWW010000015.1:0-22246 GCA_964434915.1 uncultured Coprobacillus sp. | reverse complement strand
TAATTTTCTTCCCATAGATCCACTTGATGTCAGTATTCTGTCATGAATAAAATCCACTTATTTCAAAGATGTTATACTTGTAATTCATTAAGCGTAATGTCTATCTCATCACTCAAAGGTTTTAACAAAGATTGATTAGGCATATAGTTCCCATAATAGTTTTATTTGTAACCCCTTAATTTGGGGACCAGTTATTCTTGAGTTAAACCTTTATTTTTACAATCAAATGCAATAATCTTTCCTATCTTCTTTGTCTCCATCCCAATCATTTCTTTCCCCAAAATCATACGCTTATTTCATAATTAATAATTCCCCCCCACAAATAGCAAATTGCAATATTTTTTTAATTTAGGTAAAACCATTATCTATTTAAGATCTCCTAGATTTCAAATAAATGATCTATAACTTGTAAGATTGGTTCCTTATTTTTATTAGATATATATGTAAAAATGAGTTATAATAAATATTGTGGAAAGGAGAGCGAATTGAATTTATGAATAACTTTTTAACATCACTTTGTAAGTTTATTAACAATCCTGAGGAGAAAAGCATAAATTATCAAATCGCATATACAATTTTAGAAAATTGTCAAAATATAGAGAATATGACAATTAAAAATTTAGCAGAAAAATGTTATGTTTCACCGGCTACAATTATACGATTTTTAGAAATTTATGGCTTAAAAAAGTATGCAATCTTTAAAACAATACTTATGCAACATATTAATTTAAGAAAAAATCAAATGTTAAATCGTTTAAAAGAAAAAAAATATAATGAATTAGACTGTATCATAGAAAAAATTTTTTCTAAAAATGAAAGAGAATTAATTCAAGATATCATTCTAGAATGTTGTCAACTCATCAAAGAAAGTCATCGCATTGTTTTAATTGGTTCTGATGAAATGATTGCATATGCTCTAAGAATGCAGGTGGATTTTTGTGTTATGGGGAAATTAGTTATTGTTCATTCGATATATCCAGAAAAAATGGTTTATCCTGATAAAGAAGATTTTATAATTTTATTTAGTATGAGCGGACGAATTATAGATTTGTCAAACCATTTAATTGATTACATTACGCATCATCATTCTTCTATTTTAACAATTTCCTACTATCAATATATTGATGAAGCAAAATCTTTATTAATACCCAAAAATCATGATGAAGTTATAGAAAATATGATTTTAGATTATTTTTTACAAGAATTGGTTTATACATATATGAGGAATTATTATGATTGTTGATAAACTCAATTTTGGATTGATTACCTTCGATTATCAAAGCATTGAATATAAAATTTGTGAATATTTATTAAAGAATGCTGAAGATATTGTGAATAAAAGAATTTCTGAAGTTTATCATGATTTAAGAATTTCAAAGTCTACTTTAAATAGATTTTGTAAAAAAATAGGATATCGTAATTTTACTGAGCTACAATATCAGTTATTTTTTGAAAAAAATAAAATAATTAATTATTCTTCACACATAACAATAAAAGAAGAAGTATTAAAAAATAAAAATCTTTTTACTAATAAAAATAGGATTATCGTTATTGGAGATATAGATTCCATAAGTTCTCTTTTTGCTTATCATAAAGTATTTTATGATAAGAACATAGAATTACTTTTTAAAATTGCTAATCACAAAGTTATATCATTTTTAGATGAAATTTCAATAGATAAAGAAAGTTTAATTATTTTTGTATCTCTTTATAGAACAAATCAGGAATTATTAATTGATTCTTTTTCTTATTATTTAGATATTATTGAATATCTTAAATCAAAAAAAATACCTTATCTTTATATTGGATTATCTGGACGAACGAATGAAAATGAAAAAAATAAAATTATCTTACAGTTCAAAAATAACATGTGTGATAACATATATGAATTATGCCAAATTTTTGAAAATATATATAATTTTTTAGCAAAAGAATAAATATGACTCTTTTTAAGGGAAATATTTATTCTTTTTATTGATTGATTTTTTTATGAAACTTACATCAAATAAAGAAATAGCTAAAAAAATCATATATGATAAAATGATAATATAAAATAATAAACAGAAATGGAGGAAAAAAATGAAAAAGAAACGTAAACTTTTGGCTTCTGTTATCAGTGGAATAATGGCATTATCTTTAATGATATATCCAGTCAACGCTTTAGAAACAACAGAGACAAACAACGAATCAACAATATCAGGAACGCAAAAAGCTTATATTGTTGGAGATGACTGGGGTGCTGGCATTTATCAAACAGTAATTACTTTCGATGAAACTATTGAAGCATCTTCAGTTGATGTTGATGATTTCTCAGTTGTACAAAATGTCAATGGTACAGAATCGCCAAGGACAGTATTAGATGCTTATACTTCTGATGCAACAGGAACAAAAACATCAAGAGATTCACAATATGTGACAATTACAATGTATATCTCACCTACCGAAGGCAATCCTATTGTATGGAGTTCACAAACTTGGCGTAACACTTGGCCAGAAAGTTGTGAACTAAGTATTGCTTTAAATGAGGGAGAAAATATTAAAGGTACGGATGGAACAATATATACAACTTTAAATGTTTTATCAACACTCGATGTTAATAATGATTTGATTATACCACAATTAGATAATGTAGATTTATATACTGGAGACGATGCATTTACAGATACGAATGGTTTAACTTACTCTTATGCAATGTATTCACCTGAAGAAGATAGTCAAAAACATGCGTTAGTTATTTGGTTACATGGTGTAGGTGAAGGTGGAAATGATCCTAGAGTTACTGTTTTAGCAAACAAAGTCACTGCTCTTTGGGATGACGAATTCCAAGACATTTTTGACGGCGCTTATATTTTAGCGATTCAAAGTGCATCAGCTTGGAATCAAAATCAAGTTGAAGGTGTATATGAATTGATTCAAAAAATTATTAGTGAAAATCCATCAATAGATGCTGATAGAGTTATTATCGGTGGATGTTCTGCTGGTGGTGGCATGACAATGCGTATGATTACATCTTACCCAGAAGTTTTTGCGGCTGCTTATCCTATTTGCCCTGTAGTTAGTACAGATTGGACAGAAAAATTAGATCAAATTATAGATATGCCAATTTGGTTTACACATGCAAAAAATGATACAACAGTTAATTATGAATCTTCAACAGAAACATATGCTCAAAAGCTTATTGAAATGGGAAATACTCAGGTTCATACAACTGTTTGGGATGATGTACATGATACAACAGGAAGATTCACAGATGAATATGGAAATCCATATCAATATGATGGACATTGGTCTTGGATTTATTTTGATAATAATATGAACTATGATGATAACGATCCATCATTGAACGAATGGGAATGGCTAGCTCAACAAACACGCGCAATAGAAAGTGAAGAGTCTGTTACTCCTGATGATTCAGTAATTTCTACTGAATCAGAAAATCCTAATAATCCAACAGTGTCAACGGAGCTAGAAAATCCAATTGATTTTACAACAACAGATGAAACACCATCTACTGACAATTTAACAAATACTCCTGTTAATACTGGAGATCAAGCTCCTATTGCTTTATTATTAATTATTCTTTTAGTAAGTGCAGTTGGCATGATAAAACTACTTCGTAAAAAAACGGATTCATAAATTTTAAAAGGTCAATATAGAATTTTACTATATCGACCTTTTATTATACTATTACTTTTTAAATCACTTTAAATTCTTTCCATTTCCCTTGAATGAATCTTATCATGAAACATACTGATCGACATAACCAATCTGATCCCATAGCTATCCATACTCCGATAATTCCCATATCAAATATAATACCAAATAAAACAGCTGCTCCTAATCGAAAGACAATCATTGAGCCTATTCCAACATACATTGAATATTTCACATCCCCTGCTGCTCTTAAACCATTTGGTAATACAAATGACGTTGGCTGTAAGACAAAAGCCATTACATTATGCATAATGACTAATATATAAGTGAATTGTCTGGCTTCATCTGATAATGTATATAAATCCAAAATCCAAGGTAATCCAGCTATAACCAATCCCCCTATAAGAGCTGTCACAACATATGAAATTTTCATTAGTTTCTTAATATAATATGTCGCCTGCTTATAATCATTGGCTCCTATACATTGTCCTATTACAGTAACAATACCCAAATTAATAGCATTGACTATCACAACAGCAATCTGGTCAATACTTCCTGCTGTGCTATTAGCAGCAATCTGACTTGTCCCAAACATTGCAACAATACTTGTAACCAAAACTCTACCTAAAGTAAACAATCCATTTTCAATTCCGTTAGGAATCGCAATTTGCAAGATTCTACCCATCATCCCTTGATTCCATGTTATTATATCTTTCATCTTGATATAGACAGCATTATGTTGATTAAATGTCATTATAAATAAAATCAAAGCAGCAACAATCCTTGAAATCAATGTTGGATATGCCACACCAGCAACTCCAGCATGTAAAATAAAGACACCGATATAATTTCCCACAATATTAATTGCATTCATCAATAAAGAAACGTACATTGTAATCTTTGACTTTTCAATTGATCGAAAAATTGCTGAAGACGAATTATATATTCCTAAAAATGGAAATGAAAATGCTGTTATCAAGAAATAAGTGATACACGCCTGCATAACATCAGCTTCAATTGAACCAAAGAATAAAGACAAGATAAATCTATGAAATACAATACAAAAAATCATAATAATAATTGAAATAATGGCTGTAATAGTCATTAATTGTCCTGAAGCAAAGTTGGCTTTTTTCTTATCTTGGCTTCCAATATACTGAGAAACAATCACAGCACCTCCTGTTGCAATTGCAGTTAAAACGGTAATAATCAGGTTATTAACCATATCAACAAGGCCAACTCCTGATACTGCTGCTTCACCAGCATAAGAAACCATCATAGTATCAGCCATCCCTACAATCATGATTAAAATTTGTTCAATGATTAATGGCCAAATTAATTTTTTTAACGATTGATTCGAAAATAACATTACTTATTCCTCCCTTTGTTAATTTCATTTTATGTCATAATCAATAAAATGTCTAATACCTATATAAAATGCACAACATGCCTAAAAAGCATTATTATTTTTACAGAACAATTGAATTTTAAAGCAATTCCCTATATAATACAATTATGGAAAAAGAAATACTTAAAATACTCAGTCAACATCAAGGAGAATATGTTTCTGGTCAAACGATAAGTAGTCAATTTCAGGTATCACGTATGGCCATATCTTCCCATATTAAGAAATTAAAAGAAAAGGGTTATCATATTCAATCATCAACAAAGAAAGGATATTGTTTAACATTTGATAATGACATCATTTGTGTTGATGAAATAAAAAAGAATATACATTCTTTTTATCAAAATATCACTTATTTTGATTCGATTGATTCAACCAATGATTATATGAAAACCCATCATTATCAACAAGGAGATATTATCATTGCAGATCAACAAACAAATGGGAAAGGAAGAAACGGAAGACAATTTTATTCACCAAAACAAAAAGGTATTTATCTATCATTGTTATTAAAACCACAATTAAAATTACAAGATTCATTAAAAATAACAGCTTGTTTAGCTGTAGCAATTGTCAAAGCAATTCGACTTAATTATCCTTTACAGCCACAAATCAAATGGGTTAATGATATTATCATTCATCACAAAAAAGTTTCCGGTATTCTATGTGAAGCTCAATTAGAAATGAATACAGCTCAAATAGAAAATATGGTTGTTGGAATTGGCATCAATCTTCATTCCTATTCTATGCCTGATGAATTGAAAGATATTGCCGGATGTGTTGAAGACAATCTGGATCAATTTGTACCTAGACAAAAAATCATCATAGACTTCTTAAACGAATTCTATGATGATTATTCAAAAATTAATCAATGCACTTTTCTTGATGATTATCGTCAATATTCTTATATTCTTCATAAGGATATTACTGTATATGAGAACAATACCAGTTATCCTGCTTATGTTCAACAAATCAATGATGATGCGAGTTTAACCATTCTTGTCAATGGTCAACTGCACATACTGAATTCAGGTGAAGTCAGCATTAGAAAACGTTAATCACCAACGGCACACATAATTTCTCCTTTAACAGCAATTTCGTTATCTACTCTTGCTTCAATGGCGGCAAAATAAATTCCGCCTTTTTCTTTAGTTAAAGAAACTTCTAATGTTAAAACATCTCCTGGAACAACCTGTCTTTTAAATCTCACTTTGTTAATGCCAGCAAAATAAGCAATCTTTCCTTTATTTTTCTCTTGTGATAACAATAAAACACAACCAGTTTGTGCCAATGCCTCTACAATCAAAACACCAGGCATAACATGTTTTTGAGGAAAATGACCTAAAAATTGCATTTCATTTGCACTCACACATTTTTTCCCAATAATTGTTTTTTCATCTTCGCTAATGCTTTCTATACCATCTACCAATAAAAAAGGATAACGATGGGGAATGATTTTTTGAATATCATTTGAATTATATAGCATAATTATTCCTCCCATTTCTTAAAGATCAATGAAGCATTATGTCCACCAAATCCTAATGAATTATTCATTGCATAATGAATATCTTGTTTTCTACCAACATTAGCAACAATATCTAAATCACAATCCGGATCATAATTTTGATAATGGATAGTTGCAGGAATGTATCCAGTTTGTAATGCTTTAATACAAATCACTGATTCTAAAGCTCCACTCGCTCCTAATAAATGACCAGTATAAGATTTAGTTGATGACATACATAAAGATTTTGCTGCATCACCAAAAGCATATTTCACTGCAGCTGTTTCTGTTTTATCATTTAATGGTGTACTTGTTCCATGAGCATTAATATAATCAATATCTTCAGGTGATAATTGGGCATCTTGAAGAGCTCTCTTGATAGCTTCTCCACCACCACTTCCATCAGCAATAGGAGCAGTAATATGATAAGCATCACAAGTTGCACCATAACCAACAATTTCACCATAAATTGTTGCTCCACGTTTTAAAGCATGTTCTAAATCTTCTAAAATAAGAACAGCAGCACCTTCGCCCATGACAAATCCACTTCTATCTTGATCAAATGGAATTGAAGCACGATTTTTATCAGTTCCAGTATGCAAAGCTTTCATAGCTGAAAATCCAGCAACTGCTAATGGGGTAATAGATGCTTCACTTCCGCCAGCAATCATGACATTTTCATAACCATCTCTAATTTTACAGAAAGCTTCACCAATCGCATTTGTTCCAGCAGCACATGCTGTAACAACAGAAGAAACATGTCCTTTTGCTTTGACATCAATGGCTACACTTCCAGCTGCTAAGTTAATTAATGTCATTGGGATAAAATATGGTGAAACTCTTGAAGGCCCTCTATTTAATAAAGCTTGTTCAGCTTTTTCAATAGACTCAACTCCCCCAATACCAGAACCGATAATAACACCAAAACGATTTTGATCAATCTCTTCGACATTTAATTTCGCATCTGCCATTGCTTGAGCAGTTACAATACGAGCAAATTGAGTAAAACGGTCATTAAACTTCATTTCTCTTTTTGAAAAATATTGCTCAGTATCCAAGTTTTTCACTTTTGCAGCTAATTTCACCTTAAAATCAGTTGTATCAAAATAAGTAATTTCATCAATACCACAAACTTGATTTTGAATACTGTCCCAAACTTCATTCACTGTATTTCCAATCGGAGACACGGCTCCTAAACCAGTAACAACAACTCTTCTTTTCATCTCTGTATCCTCCTACATGACCATTCCACCGTCAACATGAATAACTTGACCAGTTATATATTTGGCTTCATCACTTGCTAAGAAATAAGCCATATTCGCAACATCGTCTGCTTCTCCCATATGATGTAATGGAATTGCACTTAAAATTTGATCCTTTGTTGTATCATTTAATATATTTGTCATATCTGTTTCAATAAAGCCTGGTGCTATCGCATTCACACGAATATTTCTTGGCGCCAATTCTTTCGCAATAGACTTACTAAAAGCAATAACTCCAGCTTTACTTGCTGCATAATTTGATTGTCCAACATTTCCCGTAATTCCTACAACACTAGCCATATTAATAATAGCACCTTCTCTTTGCTTCATCATGATACGTGAAACAGCTTTAGTTGTATGAAAAGTTCCTAATAAGTTAACTTGAATGACATCCATAAAAGTCTTTGGATCCATTTTTAATAATAATTGATCCTTTGTAATACCAGAATTATTAACCAATACATCAATACGACCATATTCATTCATGACCGCTTTCATCATTTGATCAACTTCTTCATAAACAGACACATCTGCCTGATAGATCATTGCCTTAACACCATAACTTTGACATTCATTCATAACTTCAATCGCTTTTGCTTGATTTCCACAATAATTAATCACCACATCATAATAATTTTCCGCAAATTTCAAAGCAATAGCTTTTCCAATACCACGACTTGCTCCTGTCACCACAACAACTTTATTCATCTTTAAGTTCTCCTAACATTTTATTTAAACTTTCCATATTATCAACACTATAAACCGGGATACTTCGATCTGTCTTTTTCACAAAAGCACTCAAAGCTTTTCCTGGTCCAATTTCAACAAAAGCTTCTACCCCATTATTAATCATATATTGCAATGATTGATAAAAATAAACACTTGATTTAATTTGTTTTGTTAAAATATCAATTAAATTCATTTGCTCCTCTTTACCAGAAATATTATAAACAACTGGTAGAGAAGGTGTTTGGATATCATAAGCTTCTAATACATCTTTTAATTGTTTTGACGCCTCTTCCAATAATGGCGAATGAAATGCTCCAGAAACCTTTAAAGGAATTATACGTTTTGCACCAGCTTCTTTTAAAGCTATTGTTGCTCTTTCAATTCCTTCATTTGTTCCCGTCATGACAATTTGACCTGGACAATTATAATTGGCAATCGTCACATCATCAATTGGTGCAAGAATTGTTTCTATCTGCTCTGCTGGCATAGCTAATATTGCAGCCATAGATGTTGTTCCAGCAGGTAAGGCTTCACTCATAATTTGTCCTCTTTTTCTCACAATTGAAATCGCATCTTTAATTGTAAAAGCATTTGCAAAAGCTAAAGCAGAATATTCTCCTAAAGATAATCCAGCCACATAATCCGGATGAATACCTTGATCCTCAATGACTTTAGCAATCGCTAAAGATGTTGTTAAAAGACAAGGTTGAGCATAAGATGTTTCGTTCAAAATATCTTCTGGCCCTTCAAAACATACTTTCTTAACATCAATATCAATATCAGCTTGATCAAAAACATCTCTTGCTACTTGAAAATTCTCATAAAATTCTTTCCCCATTCCAACATATTGAGAACCTTGTCCAGCAAAGATAAATCCAATTTTCATTGTTGTTCCTCCATTCCATGTATATATTCATCTATTATTTCATCAACATGTTTCATTTCATGAATTCGAGATGCTTGTGAACCTACAAAAATCAATCCTTGATCAACATGACCTTGTACACTTTGAATCAAGGCTTCACTTATACAATAAGGTGTATTTTCAGGAGTACAAGGAATCATACAATGTAAACAATTTTTCATAGTAATATTACCCGTTTGTCTTGCCTTTTTAACAAATGCATTCACTATTGCACGTCCTGGAAATCCTGTTGGACTTTTCACAATCTCTATATCTTCTTCACGACAATTGATGACCATATCTTTAAAAGCATGATGTGCATCACATTCATAAGTAGCAATAAATGGTGTCGCAATTTGCACACCTGCTGCTCCTTGACGAATAAACTGAGCAATTTTTTTACCTGAATCGATGCCACCAGCCACAAAAATAGGAATTTGCTTTTTAAACTTTTCCTGAAAAGGTTTCAATTCCTTTTTCACATCCTCCAAAATTGCTTCTAACTTTTGGCATGTTCCTTGAAGCAAATCCTCTTTTTTAAAACCTAAATGACCGCCAGCTTCACATCCTTCAATCACAACAAAATCAGGTGTATATTGATAACGTTTCTCCCAAACACGTGCAATTAAACGAATGGCTTTACCACTAGAAACGATAGGTGCTAACAAAGCTTTTCCCTTAGCATATTTAGGTAAATCCAAAGGTAAACCGGCACCCGAAATAATCGCATCACAACCACCATCCAATGAAGCTTGAACATAATCCTGATAACCATGACCAGCCACCATAATATTCACACCTATGAGTCCATGATTCTGAGAAATTTCACGTGCTTTTTTAATATGATCCTTTAAAGCTTGTACATTACTTTCTATAGGGTGCTTTCTAAAATCAGGATAATTATAACCTGGATGAGCCGCACTAATCACACCCATTCCACCACATTTCGCAACATGTCCAGCCAATGAGGATAAAGAAACACCAACTCCCATTCCACCTTGAATAATTGGTATATCAAGAGAAAGATTTTGGATCTGAATCATGATTATAACTCCTCCATTTTTTGTGTAATTTGTTGATATGTTTGTTTCGCAGAATCCATTATTTCATCTAAAATGACTTGCATTGGCTTGATTTCATTGATCATTCCCGCGATTTGTCCCATCATTAATGATCCTCTTTTCACATCACCTTCATGAACAGCTTTACGTAATGATCCAAGCGTTAATTTTTCTAACTCTTCACGACTTTCAAAATGACCTTCTAATTTCAAATATTCTCTTGCCATTTGATTTTTCAAAATACGAACTGGTGTATTCACACTTCTTCCAGTAACAACTGTATCAGTATCTCTGGCTTTTAATACTGCTTCTTTATAATTCATGTGAACAGGACATTCTTCTGAAGCCAATAAACATGTTCCGATTTGAATACCAATTGCACCTAAAGATAAAGCAGCCATTAAACCTCTACCATCCCCAATACCTCCAGCTGCAACAACTGGAATATTAACAGCATTAACAACTTGAGGAACAAGAGCCATTGTTGTCATTTCACCAACATGACCACCTGATTCTCCTCCTTCAACAATCAACCCGTCAGCCCCAGCTCTTTCCATTCGTTTAGCTAATCCAACACTAGGAACAACCGGGAATACTTTAATATGAGCATCTTTAAGTTGTGGCATATATGGGCCAGGATTTCCTGCACCAGTTGTCACAAGTTCAACACCTTCTTCACAAATAACATCAATAATATCACTTGTATTAGGGTTCATTAACATTACATTGACTCCAAAAGGTTTATCAGTCAATTTTTTACATTTTTGTATTTCTAAACGAGCTTCTTCACTGTTCATAGAACCTGTTGCAATGATTCCTAATCCACCACAATTAGAAACACAAGCAGCAAATTCAGCAGTTGCAATATTTGCCATAGCTCCTTGAATAATTGGATATTTAATATTTAATAATTGATTTAACAACATTTTTCATTCTCTCCTCCTTTTAAAAGAGTGGCACCATAAGTTAGTCCAGCACCAAATCCAACGAAAATAACATGATCATTATCCGTTACAATTCCTTTTTCCTTTGCTTGTGCATAAGCAATCGGAATACTGGCTGCTGAAGTATTTCCAAATTCATCTAAATTAATATAAAATTTAGAAATATCGATATTCATCTTTTTGGCCACATGTGAAATAATCCGATAATTCGCCTGGTGAGGAATAATGCAACGAATATCTTCAATACTTAATTGCGATTGTTTCAAAACTTCTTCAATAGACTCCTTTAAAACCTTAATCGCAAAACGAAAGACTTCCTTCCCCTGCATTGATAAATAATGAGAAATTGGCGAATCATTTTCAAGGTTTTGAATTAATGGAAGTCCGGGTGTATGTAACACTTCTTGTGTATCCCCTTGACTATTAGCATAATGATAGACGTGACGATGACCTTTCGTGATAATCATCGCTCCTGCTCCATCACCAAATAAGACACATGTTTCACGTTCATCCCAATTAATCATCTTACTTAGCGTTTCACTACCAACCACTAAAATATTTTCAAATCGTTCAAGCAATTCACAAGCAATTTGAAAGGCATAAAGAAAACCACTGCAAGCTGCATTTATATCCAAAGCAAAGATTTGTTGATCATTGAGTCCTAACTTTGCTTGAATTAAACAAGCTGTTGATGGTGTCATACAATCCGGTGTCATCGTCGCAACCAAAATAGCCTGAATTTCTTCTTTTTGAATATGAGCATTTTCAATCGCTTGAATAGCTGCACGAACACCTAAATCACTTGTATTTTCTGTTTCACTTACATAACGGGATGAAATACCAGTTCTTTGTTTAATCCATTCATCACTGGTATTCACTCTTTTTTCCAAGTCAAAATTACTTATTTTCTTTTGCGCCTTGGCATATCCTGTACCTAATATTTTTATTGAATTCATGACATTCTTCCTATCTGACGAAATTTTTCATAACGTTTATTTAATAAATCTTTTTCTTTTAATTTTAATAAGATATTGAGTTGTTCATAAATATATTGATCTATATCATAAATAACCAATTTCAAATCATTTTGAACACCACCAAGCGGTTCTTTAACCAAATAATCTACAATACCTTTTTCATAAAGATCATAAGATGTCAGTTTCATCACTTCCGCCGCTTCCTTCACCCTAGAATCATCTTTCCATAAAATACTCGAAAAACCTTCTGGTGATAAAACAGAATAAATGGCATTCTCTAACATACAAATGCGATCAGCCACACTTAATGCTAAAGCACCACCACTTCCGCCTTCTGATAAAACCACACAAATGACTGGTGTTTTCAAATCAGAAAACGTATATAAACATTCAGCAATCGCTTGTGCTTGTCCTCTTTCTTCAGCTTCAATTCCTGGATAAGCTCCTGCAGTATCAACCAAAGTGATAATCGGTCTATGAAACTTTTCTGCCTGCTTAGCCAATCTTAAAGCTTTTCGATAACCTTCTGGATTACACATACCAAAATTACGATCCAAATTTTCTTGTAATGTTTTTCCTTTTGCCTGAGCAATAACTGTCACAGGAATATCATGAAAGAATGCAGTACCACCAATAATTGCATGATCATCACCATAACGACGATCCCCATGTAATTCATAAAAATCAGTAAAAAGTCTATCAATATAGTCTTTTGCTTTACTTCTATCAGGATGTCTTGCCAAACACACACGATCCCATGGCGTTAAGTTAGTATATGTTTCATCTTTTAATTTTTCTATTTCTAAAGAAAGAGCATCAAAAGCTTCACCTTGTTCTAAAGTTGCCTTCTTTGCTTCTAATTCTTTTATTTTCATTTCATTTTCTTTGAGGTTCATTTGGCACCTCCATGTATTCTTAATAAATCACTCAATACTTTTTTCAAATCTTTTCTTTCAACAATCATATCCAAAAAACCTTTATTTAACAAAAACTCAGCCGTTTGAAAACCTTCAGGAAGTTCTTGTTTAAGGGTATTTTGAATAACTCTTTTTCCAGCAAAACCAATCATTGTTCCTGGTTCGGCAATAATAATATCACCAAGCATTGCAAAACTTGCACTCACTCCACCTGTTGTTGGATGTGTCAATAAAGCAATATAAAATCCACCCTCATTAGAAAAACGTTTCAAAGCCGCTGAAACCTTTGCCATCTGCATAAGCGAATCTATACCTTCTTGCATTCTTGCACCACCACTGGTACAAGAAATAATTAATGGATATTTTTTACGTTGAGCATATTCAACTGCTTTACAAAGCTTTTCACCAACCACTTTTCCCATACTTCCCATCATAAAATGAGAATCCATGGCACAAAATACAACTTTAATTTGATTGATTTTACCAAACCCACAAATCACTGCTTCATTTAATCCAGTTTGACTACTGGCAATCTTTAATTTTTCATCATAGCCTGGAAAATTTTCAACATTAACAGTTTTATATTTTTCAAATAATTCTTTCCATGTTTTTTCATCAATTAATTCTCTTACTCTTTGTCTCGCACTAATTTTAAAATGATAACCACAACGTGGACAAATATAATGATTTTCAATTAATGAGAAATAAGGGATTGATTGTTGACATCCCTCACATTGTTGAAAGATATGATTAGGTATTTCCTTTTTTTTCTTAATTTTTCTTCTTTTTAACCAAGTTGAAAATTCTTGTAATTCCTTATTTCTTTTCTTAAACAATTGATCCATTATCTTTCAACTCCTTTATAAAAGCTTCACAAAAACCTGTATCATAAGTTCCCTCAATAAATTCTTTTGAATGGAGAACATAATAATGGAATTTTGTATTCGTTGAAATACCATCAATAATCACTTCACTCAAGGCTACCCTCATCATCTTAATGCATTCCAATCTCGTTGGTGCAAAAGTAATCAACTTTAATATCATCGAATCATAATAAGGTGAAACTTCACAGCCACTATACATTGCACTATCAATTCTGACTCCTCTACCACCAGGAAGATGCATAAATTGAATTTTTCCCGGTGTAGGTGCAAAATCTCGATTCATATCTTCAGCATTAATTCGACATTCTAAAGCATACCCATTTTCAACAACATCTTTTTGTCGAATAGACAAACGATGTCCTTGAGCAATATTAATTTGTAATTTAATCAAATCCAAACCACAAATCATTTCTGTTACTGGATGTTCTACCTGTATTCTAGTATTCATTTCCATAAAATAATATTGGCCATTTTTATCTAACAAAAACTCAATTGTTCCAACACTATAATAACCAACTTCTTGACATGCTTTAATAGCATCATCAAAAAGTCTTTCTCTAACCTCTTTTTTTAAAGAATGACAAGGTGCTTCTTCAATCATCTTTTGATGTCTTCTTTGAAAAGAACAATCCCTTTCAAATAAATGAATCACATTGCTATATTGATCCCCTACAACTTGAACTTCAATATGTTTAGGATGATCAATATATTTTTCTATATAAACATCATCATCACCAAAACATGCTTTTGCTTCAGATTTCGCATTCATAAGTTGTGTTTCAAATTCACTTTCATCATGAACAACACGCATACCTCTTCCGCCACCACCGTTACTTGCTTTAATAATGACGGGATATCCAATCGTTTGAGCTACTTCTTTCCCTTGTTCAAGAGAAGTCACACTTTCTTTTGAACCAGGAATAACCGGAATTCCTGCTTCTTTCATTATCTTTCTAGCTTGTGATTTATTCCCCAATAAATCAATAAGTTCTGAGGAAGGTCCAACAAAAATCAACCCACATTGTACAACTAATTTTGCAAATTGGCTATTTTCACTTAAGAAACCAAATCCCGGATGAATCGCATCACATCCTGTATTACAAGCAGCTTGAATAATTGCATTCATATTTAAATAGGAATCATTTGACTTAGGTCCCCCAATACATACTGCTTCATCTGCAATCTGGACATGTAAAGACATACGATCAGCAGTTGAATAAACTGCTACTGTTTGAATTCCCATTTGTTTACATGTTCTGATAATTCTAACAGCAATTTCGCCTCTATTTGCAATTAATAATTTTTCAATCATGATATCACCTTACCCTATACTCATTAATGTCTGATCATATTCAACTACTTCTCCATCTTGAACATCAATAGACAAAATCTTCCCACTAATAGGGGCTTTGATTTCATTCATGACTTTCATAGCTTCAATAATACATAAAGTCGTTCCTTCTTGAACAATATCTCCCACTTTAACATAAGGCTCTTTTCCTTGCCCACTTGCTTGATAAAAAGTTCCTACTAATGGACTCTTTATCGCTGTTGCGTTGATTTGTGATTCTTCCACGATTTCTTTTACGGGTTCTTGTTGTTGAACAACTCTTACTGGTTCAATTTCTTTTTCTAATATGATTTTCAAATCACCATCTTGTAAATCCATTTTAGAAATTTGACTTTCTTCAAATAATTTCATAATTGACTTGATTTTCTCAGTATTCATATAAAAACCTCCTTAGAAAAATAAGCTAAGAAATCTTAGCTTATTGTTTAGATTCAATTAAATCAACGATATCTTTAACAGTGACTAGTGCAGCTAATTCATCATCAGTAATTTCAACATCAAACTCAGTTTCTAAATCTAAAGATAATTCAACAGCTGCTAATGAATCGATCCCTAAATCCTCCTTTAAATTTGAATCTAATTGAATAGTATCTTCATCAATATTTAAAGAATCAACTAATGCATTTTTAACTTGCTCAAACATAATATTTTCCTCCTGTATATTGTCTTTTTCATATTTACTTAAAAATTTTTTATACTTCAAAATTTTTAAGTATCTACACTATATACCTATTTTTATGATTTGTAAATAGTTTTTCTGAATTTTACTTAAAAATATTTATATATATTTTTTTAAGTAAAATAAAAAAAGACGATTCAAAACGATATCGTCTCACTAAATAAACGTAAGCCTGCCACCCTTTTATAAATAACAAGAGCAACCATAATAGATAAAATATCTCCAGGCAAATATACCAAAAATAAACTAATCAAAATATACGAAACAGAAAATAACTGATGATAATATAGCCATTCAATCAAAACAAAATAGATCATGCCAATAAAATAAATCAACAGCATACCCAAAACACAACGCAAAATCACAGAAAAATGATAATAACCTACAATATAGCTACATATTAAAAATCCTAATAAATAACCAAATGATGGCATCAAAACATAAAGCAATCCACCTCCATTAGTAAAAACAGGCAAACCTAATAAACCAAACAATATATATATTAAAACACTATATACGGCTTTCTTTTTTAAAACAAGTCCTGCTAATATAACAAAGAGTGTCTGTAAGGTAATCGGAACAATGGAAATGGGCAATTTGATAAATGCTCCCACCGCTATTAATAGACTCATCAGTGTGATTATACACATCTCTTTCACTTTCATACTTATACCTCCACATATAAGATACACATTTTTCTGTTTATTGTAAATATTTTTTTAAAAAATACTTTACAATAAACAATTCCTACGCTTTATTGCGTAAGAACTTTTTGATTTAATTCTTTTTTCATGAAAAATCGAAAAGCAACAGCATTCGTTAAAGTAGTTAATAGATCAGAAATTGGTTCAGCTAAAATAACAGCATATACTCCCATTGGAAAAATGTAAGGTAATATATAAATCAAAGGAATTAATAAGATAATTTTACGATAGAAAGCAAAGAAGAACGATCTTTTACCGTAACCTAGTGATGTATATGTTTGCTGGAAAGTTGAATTCGCACCCATAATTATAAAACCAAAAACATATATACGTAACATCTGTTGCGATAATTCAATCAATTGAGCATCTTTCGCAAATAAACCGACAAAAATTCGTGGAAATAGTTCCATCAATAAAACACCAATAAATGAATATGTTAATGAAACCTTCAGTGCCAAAGAAATTGTTTGTTTCACACGATCATAAGCCTTTGCGCCAAAGTTAAAACTAATAATCGGTTGAGAACCTTGAGCAATTCCTTCCATTGGTAAAGATAATATTTGTGACATAGATAACATAATAGTCATAGCACTCACTGCAATGTCACCACCATAAAATAATAATTGACGATTAAATGAAACTTGTAAAATTCCTTCTGTTGAACTCATGAAGAAAGGAGAAAAACCTAAGCCAAGCACTTTTTTCATAATATAGCTATTAAAAAACATATTTTTTTTCTTAAGGCGAATCGTTGTTTTCTTCCCTAATAAAAACTTCATTACTAAGACACAAGAAGCAAATTGTGAAATAATTGTGGCTAAAGCGGCTCCAGCTACATCCATATGGAATAAAAAGATAAAAACAGGATCCAGGATAATATTAACAATACCACCGACAACTAAAGTTAACATACCAAATTTGGCATATCCTTGCGTATTTATAAAATAATTAAGTCCAACACTCAATTGTGCAAAAATTGTCCCAAAACTATAAATACGCATATAATCCATAGCATAAGGCAAAGTATTCTCACTAGCGCCAAAAAGCATTAAAATATCTTTACCAAAAATATTGAGAATCAAAATAATGATAATTGAACTGACCAATAAACTCATAAAACAATTACCTAAGATCTTTTCTGCTTCTTCTTTTTTCCCTTCACCTAATTTAATAGAAGCAAGAGGTGCTCCTCCTCGACCAAATAAATTCGTAAAAGCCGTAATAATTGTAATCACTGAAGCACACAAACCAATCCCGGCAATTGCTAAAGAACCTTCTGCCAATCGACCAATATATATACGATCAACCATATTATATATCAGTGTTGCTAATTGCGCTAAGATAGAAGGAACAGCTAAAGAAAGCAATAGTTTTGATACTTTTTCATTTTTTAATTGTTCGTTCATCGCATTTCTCCTTTCAAATTAAGATACATTTTTCTTAATAATTTTTGATATATTTCTTTTTCTTCATCAGTAAAACCTTGATAAGCTTTTTTGGTATGTTGAGATTGAATGTCTTGTATTTTCATGATAACTTCTTTAGCATCCGGTGTTATCATTAAAATATTACATCGTCTATTATTTGGATCAGGTTCTCTAATCAAATAATTTTTTTGCACTAATTTTTCAATTGCGACTGAGGCATGTCCTTTTGAAATACCTCTAATATCAACAATATCTTGTGCATGTTTATATTCCGGATTATTAGCTAAAAAAGCTAAAACATCAATTTCAATTTGTGTTAAATGATATTCTTTCATAATTTCACTAAATGCCGATTGATATTGTTTAATTAAATAAGGATAAATAGCTAAAGTAAAAACTTTCATTCCCTCACTCCTAACTGTTTAATTTTAAACTGTTCATATTATAAATTATTGAACAATCTTTGTCTAGTCATTTAGTAACATTTTTTAACAAATTTTTTTGACCTCTGTTACATAAATGCTATACGAGTGTGGAAATTGGATGAAGGTTCTATTTTAAAGAAAAATGGACTACAGCAAGGATATTAATTACAGTCGGTATTGTCTATGACGAAATTGGAACATCTCCTACGTATGTAGTGGTAATGGAGGATTAGAAGATTTTATATTAGGACCTATTTTTGTGGCGATTATTATATTATTCGCTTGCTGTTAATGATTCAAAGACTTGGGTAAAGCTTTTGGAACAACCATGATGCTATTATGATGACACATATTGAAGTTTTAAGAACCTTAAATCCTTTAAAAGCTATTCAAGTCTTATTGAGCATCATAATAAAGCTGGTTTTATGATATTAAGAAGTATTTTTTAGCAACGACTGGTGATGAAGTTTTATATTCTGATATATGCCATATTGAGAAATAAACCATTTATATGAGCTAGCCTTTTGTGAGGATTTGTTTGATCTTGAATTATTTAGGTCAAGGTGCATGGTTATTAACACATTGTCATGATAAGACTTTAGCTGTTATGAATGGTTCAAATTCTATCTTTATAAGGAAATTAAACATTGCTAATTGTTTTCATTTCTTTTCTTTATTTTCTTTTTTAGTCTTTTTAACCAAATCTCATAATCATGAAAATATTGATTGCGATATTCCTTATTCTATCTTTGACCGTGCTCATAAAAGACTTAAATGTATTGGTTTGTTTCGGTCTGTGTGACAGATGATCCATATACATTATCCATCTTTATTTAGGTTTTCAAGTTAATCAACGTATTAATGTCTATTTTAGACAAATTGTCAATGATATGATTAAAAATCATTTAATCAAAAATAGAACATATTCTATTAATAAAAATTAATAGATTGGTAATTTTACCTTCTGTATCATTCATAAACATTTAACACCAAAAAGTGATATTAGTATGTTCGATCACACAATGATGACATTAAAGTATATTATTTGTCATTTTGCTGGCTCATCATCACAATGGACTAGCTTAAAAATTCTTTATTGATTATCGAGAATGTTCCTTTATTCATTAAAGCTAAAAAGACACGTACCATTAAACATATCTATAATGCTCAACGAAAATCTTAAAGCAATCAGAAAAGCAAAAGGACTTTCGCAACAAGAACTTGCTGTCAAACTAAACGTTGTACGACAAACAATTTCTAAATGGAAAGATTATCAGTTCCCGATTCTGATATGTTGATCTCTATATCGAAAGTACTTGAAGCATCCGTGAGTACGTTGCTTGGAGAAAATATCATTGAATCGGAAGTTTATAACTTAAAAGCAATCGCTACAAAGCTAGAAGTGATAAACTTGCAATTGGCCAAAAGAAAAAGCACAAGGAATAGGATTCTATATTGGTTACTCATCTCCTTGTGTATAGTCATAGCAGCAATCTTATTAACGTTAGAAAGTTCTTACTTAGGATAGAATTATAGTGATCCTAAAATCGTTGTTCTCAAAGTAGCATTTCTCTCATTTGAATAGCTATTTGTCAAAGTAGCACCCATTATTTAAATTGGTTCAATCATTGGAATTTTCTTAACACAGAAAGAATAAAATAATCCTGCTTTTGATAAAATTTCTGTAAAATTTCTTTGCAGGAGAGAATCATTATGCATAAGTGGTACTATGATGTGAATAGAATCAGCAGGCAGAATATACAGCTTTATTGGTATGATTGGCTTACCTGAGGTCTAATGCCCGACCTCTCCGACATTTCAAATGCCGGATAGCAACGGCAAAATTTTTTACGCGACTATTATCACACATCTTTAAAACAGCATGGCACATGCCATGCTGTTAATGATTATTTTCTTGATTATTTTTATCTTCTATGTTTTTAGTAATAATGACTTCCTTAATACGTCTATCTTGAATTTTAGTAATTTGAAAAGTCAGCTGACCAACATGAATTGTCTTTGTTGTCCCATCTTTAGGAATAGAACGTAAATGACTATAAATATAACCTCCAATTGTATCATAATCCTCATCCAATGGTATTGGAACATCAATCTCTTGAATAAGCTCTTCTATATTAACATTTCCCCTTACTCGCCATTGATGATCATTAATTGCCATAATAGGAGGTTGATCACGATGATCATGTTCATCATATATATTACCTACAATCTCTTCTACTAGATCTTCTAATGTAATGACCCCACTCATTTGACCGAATTCATCTATTGCAATAGCAAAATGAATATTACTTTTTTGCATATCGTCAAATAAATTATCCGCAGTCATTGTCTCAGGAACAAAGTAAGCAGGTGTTAAAAGATCTTTCAAGGAATGAGCCTTGATTTGTAAATTCAAAAGATAATCTCTCACGTGTAAAATTCCAACAATATTTTCTTCATCTTGATCATAAATAGGAAAACGTGAAAAACCTGTCTCTTGAATGATTTTCAGCATTTCTTCTTGACTAGCATCTAATGCAATACTCACAACATCGACACCATGTGTCATGATTTCTCTTACACACGTATCATCAAAATCAAAAATATTTTGAATCCATTCGCTCTCATCTTCATCAACAATACCACGCTTTTCTCCGAGTTCAACCATCATCAAAATTTCTTCTTCAGTTACAGTATCTTCATCAGCTTCAGTTTTTAGATGTAAAATGCGTAAAATCGTATTTGTTGATAATGATAGAAATTTAACCACTGGTTTCACTACTTTTGCTACGCCTAAAACAACACCACATGATAATTTTGAAACCTCATATGGTTTTTGCATAGCAATACGTTTAGGAACAAGTTCTCCAAAAACCAAAGTAAAATAAGATAAAATCAAAGTAATTACAATAACTGATAAAGTGTCCAATACTGCCATAGGAAGACTATGAAATCCAAGATCATGATAAATCCATGTAACCAAATATTCAGAAAAATTATCAGCTGCAAAGGCACTACCTAAAAAGCCTGCCAAAGTGATTCCTATCTGAATCGTAGATAAGAAACCTGACGGTTCTTGAGTCAATTTTAAAAGACGCTTTGCCGTCTTATCTCCTTCTTCTGCATCTTTTTCTAATTGCGTCGTATTTAATGACAATATTGCAATTTCTGTTGCTGCAAAAAAAGCATTCAAAAAAATCAAAACAACTTGTAAAAGTAATTGCGAGGGTATAGAGTCCATATCATCACTCTCCTTTATATCATGACTCTATGAGAAAAGACAATTACATCAAAAGATGTCAACTGCTTTCCATAAACATATTTTATCATATTTTAGTATTCTGTCAATATTCCCCAAAATAAGCCTAGGATAAACGCATGAAATTATATATTGACTTTTACAATAAATATAGCTTTAT
>CAYSWW010000014.1:0-22319 GCA_964434915.1 uncultured Coprobacillus sp. | reverse complement strand
CACCACAAGTTATTTTGCAGCGACTCTAAACCCACAGTTATTTTAAATAGTCCTTTTTTTTTTACAAAATAGTGGTTTTAAAATATTCACTATTTGAAAACGAGTAATACCGGATATTGTGTTATAGCAAAAAATAATTAATAAACTGAGTTCTAAATAATCCTCGTATATCTGAGAAATACTGGCTTAGAGGTACCAAGATAATCGGAT
Source organism: uncultured Coprobacillus sp. (assembly GCA_964434915.1). Taxonomy (GTDB): domain Bacteria; phylum Bacillota_I; class Bacilli_A; order Erysipelotrichales; family Coprobacillaceae; genus CAYSWW01. The sequence continues at coordinate 22,109 of CAYSWW010000014.1, read as the reverse complement.
TTTTTAGAAAGAGTTTTATTTGAAGTTAAATTTATTTTTTTCAAAAAATGAAATATTTATTTTCATGAGGAAAGGAGGTATATAATGAAATATTGAAGGGGAGATAGAAAAAGATGTTTACAAATCAAGATTTAAAAAGGTTAATTGTACCACTTATTATTGAACAATTATTAGTTGTTATGGTTGGGTTTGCTGATACTCTGATGGTTGCTAATGTAGGTGATGCAGCCGTATCTGCTGTGTCATTAGTTGATTCTATCAATGTTTTATTGATTAATGTTTTTTCTGCTTTAGGAACAGGAGGAGCAGTAGTAGCAGCTCAATTTATTGGTCAAGGCTCACTAGAAAAAGCCAGATTCTCTGCTAAACAATTGTTGTTAATTACGGCGATATTAGCAATAATCATAATGGTCATAATGATTATTTTTAATACTTCTATATTACATATGATTTTTGGTCATGTTGATGTTGATGTTATGCAAAATGCAGAAATCTATTTTTTATTTTCGGCATTATCTTATCCATTTATTGCTTTATATAATTCAGGAGCTGCTTTATTTAGAGCAATCGGGAATTCTCGTATTTCTATGGTTAATAGTGCAATTATGAATGCAATTAATATTGTTTTCAATGCGATTTTTATTTATGGTTTTCAATGGGGTGTTTTTGGCGCAGTTTTTGCAACTTTGATTGCTAGAGCTTTTGCTTGCTGTGTGATTCTTTATATGTTAGCACATAAAGATACTGAACTACGTATTGATAATTGGAAACAATGGTCATTTGACTTGCCTTATATGAGAAAAATATTAACGATTGGATTGCCAAATGGTTTAGAAAATGGAATGTTTCAATTGGGTAAAATATTAGTGCAAAGTTTAATTGCTTCTTTTGGGACATATTCTATTGCTGCTAATGCTGTTTCAAATAATATTTGTCAAATGCAAATTATTCCTGGTACAGCTTTAGGATTGGCAATGGTTACTGTAGTTGGACAATGTGTTGGTGCCAATGATTATCATCAAGCAAAAATGTATATAAAAAAAATAATGAAAATTACTTATCTTTGTATGGGAAGTGTAATTATTTTGATTTTATTGTTTACGCCGACAATCTTAACTTTCTACTCATTATCTGAACAGACGTTAGGGTTAGCTTATCAATGTATTTTTATGCATGGTATTATTGGTGCTCTTATATGGCCTTTATCTTTTACATTCCCAAATTGTCTTAGAGCATCTAATGATGCTAAATTTACAATGATTGTGTCAGCTATGTCTATGTTGATTTTCAGATTATTTTTTAGTTATGTTATAGGTTATATATATGGTTTAGGATTAATTGGAGTATGGATTGCCATGTTCCTTGATTGGGGTGTAAGAAGTTGTTTCTTTATATGGCGTTATCTAAGTGGTAAATGGATGAATAGACAATTGATTTAAAAATTGATATAATATAAGTAAGGGTGATTGAAATGACAGCTGGAGTGATAGAAGTAGACGTGCATGGTATGAATCAGTTTCAAGCCAAAACAAAAATTAATGCAACATTAAAAAAGACCAAGCAGGGAACTTATATGATTCGTATTATTCATGGATATCATAATGGAACGGTTTTGCGAGATATGATTCGCAGAGAATATCGTTCTCATCCACGGATTTTGTGTATAGAATTGTCATTAAATCCCGGTATTACTGAATTAATTTTAAAAACAATGATATAAAGGAGGAGAAAAGATGAGTATATTAAATACAACTTTAGCGATTCATGATTATTTTGAAAAAATCACACAGATTCCTCATGGTTCTTTTCATGAAGAAGGTATTGCTGATTTTATTGAGAATATTGCTATTGAACATCAATTGAAATATGTTCGTGATGAAATGAACAATATTGTTATCTATAAAGAAGCATCAAAAGGTTATGAAGATCATCCAGTATTGATGCTACAAGGACATATGGATATGGTCAATGAAAAGAATAATGATAGCGATCATGATTTTGATAATGACCCATTAGATATATATGTTGAAGATGGTTTTTTGCATGCCAGAGGAACAACTTTGGGAGCTGATGATGGATGCGGTGTTTGTTATATGTTAGCGATTTTGACTGATCCTCATTTAAAGCATCCGGCTTTAGAATGTGTTTTTACTGTCCAAGAAGAAGTAGGATTATGTGGAGCATTAGGATTTGATGTCAGCCTTCTTTCAGCTAAGCGAATGATTGGTTTAGATAGTGGTACTGCTGGCCAAACCTGTACGACTTCTTCGGGTGGTAATGATGTTTTAATTACAAAACCAATTGTTGGCGAAGATAATGAGGATCCTGTTTATGTATTGGGAGTCAAAGGTCTTTTAGGAGGACATTCTGGAGGTTGTATTGATAAAGCAAGAGGTAATGCAAATAAAATTGCAGCACGAATTTTATATTGTTTATTAAAAGAAGGAATGGATATTCGATTGATTGAAATAACTGGAGGATTGAAAAACAATGCTATTCCACGTGAATGTGTTGTTGCTTTCGCAAGCAGTAATTCTTATGAGGCTATTTACAATCATATTGAAGGCTATGAAAAAGAAATTCAAAAAGAATTACAAAGCAGTGATCCTGGTTTATATATCACATTAAATCAAGATGAGTGTGATGTATGTATTTCATCAGAAGATAGTGAAGCGATTATTTCGATGATGTATTTAGCACCAAATGGAATGATTGAAAAATCACAGGCTATTAAGGATTTAACAACCATTTCATTAAATATGGGAATTGTACGTACACATGATGATTGTGTAACAATTGATTATTCTTTACGTTCTCCATTACAAAGTGCTCGAGAAGATTTAGCTTTACATTTAGAATTAATTGCATCTTTATATAATGCATTTGTAGAAGTTTCAAATGATTATCCTGGATGGGATTATGATCCGGATTCACAATTAAGAAAACAGTTTAGTGAATTTTATAAAAAGACAACTGGTGAAGATTTAAAAGAAGTGGCTACACATGGTGGCTTAGAAACTGGTGTTTTTAAGGGAAAAATTCCTGAATTAGATATTATTACAATGGGTCCTGATATGGATGATATTCATACACCTGATGAAAGATTGAATATTCAATCTTATGAAGATACATATCAATTATTAGTTGACTTTATTGCAACATTATAGGAAAATGCAGAAAGAATTGATATTCTTTCTGCATTTTTAGGAAGCATATATGAGTGTTTAGTTAGTTGTCAATGAGGGAGTTGCCAATATATTGAACGTGAATATTAAGAACAATTAATGCGAAAATACCAAGCATATCAAAATAAATGTTCATCCTGTGGTAGGAATGGATAATTCTTATCATTATCGAAATAACGTGATTGTAACTTTTAATCAAAAGTATGAGTATGGATTGTATCATGAATCATCTTATCGTATTGTGTCTATTCAAGGATGTTTATTACATGATAATGAAACACATGAAGTTTTAGAGAAATTACAAATTCTATTTAGAAAATGTAAAATATCTATTTATGATGAAAGAAATAGAATAGGGTTTTTAAGGCGTTTTTTAATTAGAAGAGCAGTTTCACTAATCAGACATGAGTGGTTCTCGTAACGACTAATAGTGTTTTTTTAAGGGATCAAAATACTTTTGTCAAGAACCGGTAGAGTCTTTCCCACATGTCAAAATAGTTGTATTAAACCCAAATTATTCATGAAAACAAATTTGAAATGAAAAACTTATAAATTGTGTCTATTTTCTAGGTCAAAAAAAGTTATCCACCGTAAAATCGTGAATAACTGTAGCTAAAAAAAGTGTAGTTTTTCAACTACTTTCAATAAAGTATGGAATATACGTGTTAATTTTGCAGTTTTTAATAGTATTTTAAGAATTTCTTCTTATATCTATATGCACTGCTAAATGATAATATGATTCCTTCTTGCATGTCGTATGACCTTTACCGCTATCTTTTGATACTTATTCCTAAATGTATTGATTCATATCTTCTGGTCCCTGCCTTCTAATACAATGAGCCTAAATAGATGATAGATGTTATAGCACAGTGATGATATCATGAACTGAAAACAGTTCTTTTCAAAATCATGATGTCCTGTATTATCTCCATTGAAATCGTCCTTCAGTTCCTTTAAACCATGAATTCTGTATTGTAGAATGCACTGTCACCCCTCATGGAAACAGTTTTGCCTTTTCTATCAAGATGTGCCAGAATTTCCTTAAGTTCATTGATGAATCCATTAGATGAGTATGTTGATCCTGATCTAAAGTTGGAATTTAACAATAGTTCTGTATTATATTCATTGATCATCATTGGATGATATCCATTGACACCATAATGGTAGATATATGCAGAAGCTTCCTGATGTCCATGAGTTTCTGGTTTTGTTGAATCGGCATCAAGAATGATATTCTCAACGTGTCTGTTGACATAGTCACAGCCTAGTCTTGAATATGTTCCTTCATAGCCATGTTCGTCTTTTATATTGATTCTATCAAAGAATCTGGATAAGGTGGCTATTAATAAGTGTCAGCTGATCAGCTTGATTGAAATAGTCTAAAAGGTTACGTAAGACAATTTGACTTGCAATGTTAGAATTGGAATACTTAGGCAATCTTCTTGTATCATTGAAAGAAATGGAATCCAGTGAAGACAGCAAATTGTATTTTTTAAGAAATGAAAGAAGTAAGATGCTGCCACCATCACAGGAAATGTTACCACTATTAAAATTTATGTTGTCAAAATTGAAAATAGATTGTATCATATAAGTGCTCCTTGTATTGTAGTTTGGACATCTATATTATACGGGAGCTTTTATTGTATATAAAGAAAAAACTACTCACCCGATGGGTGAATAGGTAAAGAATAAATAAAAGCAGAAAATGTCCATGAAATAAGGATATTTCATGATTATGTTATATTATCATGAATAATTAAGGTATTATATATTTGTTGGTTGGCTATCATGTGATTTTTATTACTAAGGAATGTAAATTGGAATGGAATAGGGAAAAACAAATTTCCGAGTTAAAACATTGTCGCTGTGTGTTATCATTCTAATATTGTCAAGTATCGTAATTATAAAAGTGCAATCATGCCTGCAACAAAAGTGATCAAACTAGCAGGAGTATTCGTATCTATGCTATCATTATAAACGACGATACTAGCGCAGTTCGATGAAGAGGATAACCCTCAAGTCTGGCAACTTACGACTGACCTTACTGCTGGTTGTGTTGCTTGATTGTGCTTGTAATAGCGATTGTTATGAATGTTCAGTCAACACATCGATTGAAGGAGTTGGAGCACCATATTACAGAAGTTAAGAAAATTTAATGAGTTATATCAGAGTATAATAAGGGGTTGTGCTATAACAATTAGCATAGTCCCTTGTTTTTTTGTTTATATACCGTCTGTTTCATATATTTTAAGAAATGTTAAGATTATGTTAAGAGTTTAACAATTTGTTTACATGTATGTTAAATTTATGTACAATAAATATAAATTTTGTGTGAGGAGAAAAGAAAAAATGAACATTTTCGATAGTGGTATTATTCAATCATTAGGGATAGTTCTTGGTGGAATAGCACTCTTTATTTATGGTATTGACCAAATGAGTGATGGACTTAAAAGTATTGCTGGAAATCATATTAGGGATTATATTGAAAAATATACGAGCAGTCTATTTATGGCTGTCGCAGTTGGTACAATTATTACGGCATTATTAAATTCATCAACAGCAGTAACTGTTATTTCGATTAGTTTAGTACGAGCAGGGTTGATGAAATTGGAACAGGCGATTGGAATTACAATTGGAGCAAATATTGGGACATGTGTGACTTCAATTATGATTGGTTTGAACATTGAACAATTTGCTTATTATTTTGTCTTTATTGGGATTGTTCTTGTTTTTCTGAGCAAGAAAAAAACACTTGTTTATTTAGGGAAAACTTTATTCGGATTTGGTTTGCTTTTTACTGGTTTAGAAATTATGGGAGCACAGTTAGTTTTAATTGCAGATCAACTATGGTTTACTGATTTAATGCTTGTTTTAGGAAAATATCCTTGGTTGGCATTAATTGGGGGCACTGTTGCTACAGCAATTCTACAATCTTCTGCTGCTGTTATTGGAATTGTTCAAAAACTCTATGCTACAGGAGCCATTGCGCCGGCAGCAGGCGCTGCATTTATATTTGGGTCTAATGTAGGAACAACTTTGACTGCTATTGTAGCAGGAGCTGGAGGATCAGTTTCTACAAAAAGAGCTGCTTGGTTCCATGCTGTTTACAATATTGCTGGAGCATTAATAGGTATGATTATTTTATCACCATTTATTACGTTTACAAGTTTTGTGAATAATCTGCTACATGGTGGACCTGAAATGTGGATTGCTCAATCACATTTGATTTTCAATATTGGTTCTACAATTTTGATTTTCCCATTTGTTAATCAAAGTGTAAAATTATTGAAATTGCTTATTCCGGGAGAAGATAAACATGGAACAAGAGTGGAGACAATTGATGAACTTGATGATTCTTTAATTAAGAAATTCCCTGCTGCAGCTCTTGCGGTTGCTAAGAAGAATACACTTAGAATGGGTAGAAATGTTATTGAGAATGTGAAATTGTCACAAACTTACATGGTTTCAAGGAAAGAAGAAGATTTTGATGAAATACTTGAAATCGAAGCAGTTATTAATAAATATGATACGATTTTATCGAAATATCTTGCTAAAATTGTACAACAACAGATTTTAGGTGAAGATCAGACGAATGAATATTCAAGAAACTTTCAAATTATAAAAAATATTGAACGTATTTCTGATATCTGTGTTAATCTTTCTAATTTTTATAAATTAGCATTTGAAGAAAATGAAATGTTTTCTGATACAGAAAAAACAGAGTTAAATTCTATATATGATGCACTTACGAATATGTTGAAACTAACTTTTGAATTATATGAAAAAGGTGCGAATGTCACTCTGCTTTCTCAGATTAATGATATAGAGAGACACGTCAATGAATTAGAACAATTGTATCGTGATAACCATTTCGACCGTATATGTAGAAAAATCGATAATAATAATCAGATTATTTATTCAACTTATGTAGATATATTATCTGGTTTGGAAAGAATCGGCGATCATGCTTTAAATATCACTAATATTACGATTACATTGCAAAAAAGTCATGATGAAAAATATTTGGTTTTGGATGAGCCACAAACGGATTGATATAAAAGTCAATCCATTTTTCATGCAGACAATTAAAAAATAGAGTAAAATAAAACAAAGGAGTTGATATGTAATGAAAATGAATGAACTTTGTTTGCCTTGTTTTGTAAATCAAGTTATCAAAATTGTAGAAATGACAAATGCTCCTCATAGAGAAAGTATCTATAGAGATATTTTTGAATATATGAGTAAAATGGATTTTAGTAAATCGAATCCAGAAATTATTGGAGAGACTTTTCAAAAAGTTATACAATATGTTGGAAAATCTGATCCTTATTATGAATTAAGACATGAGTATAATCGTTTGTTTTTGAATCAAATTGATTATTTTGATTCGAAAATAGGTTCTTTTAATGAAGCTATTAAATATGCAATTATTGGAAATATTATTGAATTTAGTCCTATTCATCAAAATGTAAAAAAAGATATCACGGAGTCTTTTCAACATATTGATAAACTTGAATTAGCTATTGATGATAGTGATGAACTTTTAAATGATCTTCAAAATGCACAAACTTTACTTTATATTGGTGATAATTGTGGTGAAATTTGTTTGGATCGTTTACTTTTAAAGAGAATCAAGGAACTTTATCCTCACCTCGATATTTATTTTGCGGTACGAGGTCAACCAGTTGTGAATGATAGTATCGCTGAAGATGCATATGAAGTAGGGATAGATCGCTACGCAACTATTATCAGTAATGGAGATTCTTCTTTGGGAACAGTACTGCATAGAACAAGTCCAGAATTTCAATCTATTTATCAGCAATCTGATGTTGTGATGGCTAAAGGTCAAGCTAATTATGAAAGTTTAAGTGAGGAGAAGAAGAATATATATTTTCTTCTTATTGTGAAATGACATGACATTTCACAATATATTGGAATTTCAGAAAAATCACTTGTATGTATGAAAAATCGATAAGAAGTAATGTGAGTTTATTGAGAATTTGATGAAGGAAATCTTGATAAAAAAGTATACTTTTGAATTGATTTGTTATATATTATTAAGGTATATATAAATAAACGAGGAGGTTTATATGATAGAAATAGTAAAAGCGATACTTTTTGGACTAGTTGAGGGTATTACAGAATGGTTACCAATCAGCAGTACTGGTCATATGATTTTATTAGATGAATTCATTCAGTTAAATGTTAGTGATGAATTTTATAGTATGTTTCAAGTTGTTATACAACTTGGAGCAATTTTAGCGGTCGTTGTATTGTTTTGGAATGATTTTTTTCCATTTGGTCATAAGTATAATAAGATGCCTTTGAAAAGATCGGGAATTTTATCTTATGTAAAAACGGATAAAATTTATTTATGGATTAAGATATTAGTTGCGTGTGTTCCAGCAGCTATTATCGGTTTGCTATTTGATGAACAACTAGAAGCTATATTTTATAATTATCAGACAGTTGCTATAGCTTTAATTGTTTTTGGAATTGCTTTTATTTTTATTGAAAATTATAATCATAATCGTCAAACTAAAATAAATAGTTTATCTGATTTAACTCTTGATATAGCTTTTTTAATTGGTATTTTTCAGTTGATTGCAGCCATCTTCCCAGGTACATCACGTTCTGGCGCAACAATTGTAGGAGCATTATTATTAGGTGTATCGAGAACTGTTGCTACTGAGTTTACTTTCTTTTTAGCAATCCCAGTAATGTTTGGGGCTTCTTTATTAAAAATTGTGAAGTTTGGTTTAGTTTTTACTACTCATGAACTCATTATTTTATTGATTGGTATGATTGTGGCTTTTATTGTATCAATATTAGTTATTCAATTTTTAATGGATTATATTAAAAAACATGATTTTAAATTTTTTGGTTGGTATCGCATTGTATTAGGGTTGATTGTTCTGCTCTATTTTATGTTTTTAAGTTAAAGGGAAATTAATATGGCTAAATATGTCAACAAATTTAAAGGAGATTTTCATGATTTTGTTAACTATATTGAAAAGCAGGTTATAGATGGCAGTATAACAGCGAGTTTAGAGGATAAACATTCTGTTGAGTTTGATGAATGTCAATGCACTGTGATGGTTTTTGAAAGATATAGTTATTCTGGTAAAAATAGAGTTAGTATGAATGTCACGATTTTAGGATATAAGTCAGATATTGAGATTATTGCTATAACATCAGGTGGCAGTCAAGCCGCATTCTTTAAAATAAATACGCTAGGTGAAGAGAACTTTCTAGATACAATTATTCAACCAGTCGAAAAATATATAAATCAAAATAAAAAAGTTAGATGATAAGGTGAAAATAATGTATAAAGATAAATATCAAGAAGAGTATAAAAAAATACTCCAACAACAACGACATTTAAATAAAAAGAATAATCTTATTGCATTTGTAAGGTTTTTATTGATTGCTTTAAGTATTCTGTCTTTGTTGGTTGGCTTTTTTCAACAAATGAATTTTCTTTATGCAATAGCTATTATCTGTTTGATTGCATTCTTATTATTAATTCAATATCATGAACATTTGAAATATCAATATCATTATGCTGTTGCTAGATCAAAAGTTTTTCAAGAACATCTTCAACGTATTCATAATCAATGGACTGCATTTGATAATGATGGTCATGAATGGCTAGATGATAAGAATTATAAAGCTTATGATTTAGACATTTTGGCACAAAATTCTTTATTTCAAATGATTAGTGTCGCACATACTTTTTTAGGCAAAAAGAAATTAGCGCAGGTGCTTACTGAAGATTCGCCAGAATATGAAAAGGTTATGAAACGTCAAAGAGCCATCCGAGATTTAAGTCGACATGAGTCTTTTATGTTAGATGTTCAAACTTATGGCTATATGTTACCATCAAATGATGAAGATATTATTCAAAATTTTGTAAATTCAGAATTGAGTTTTTTGAAAATACCTACAATTCTCTTTATAGTTTCAATCATAACTATTTTTTCTGGACTATGTTCTCTTTTTACATTTGGTCTACCTTATACTTATATAATTGCTGAAATGGGGGTCGTACTTCAACTAGGATTAACTTTTTGCTTGTATAAAATGCATCAACAAATGTTTATGCCTTTAATTAAGATTTCAAAAAGTTTGGATCATTATAAAAGAATTTTTCAATTAATCGAAAAAGAACATTTTGAAAGTCAAGAATTACAGGATTTACAACAAAAGATTTGTCAAAAAGGACAGACTATTCAAGGGATACAAGCTTTATCAAAAATAGCAAGTCGAGTGAATTATCGACAAAATATTTTTGCATTTATTATTTTAAATGCATTAGGATTATTTGATTGTTTTGTGAGAAATCAGTATATTGATTGGTTACAAACTCATCATCAATATATTCATCAATGGTTTGAAAGTTTAAGCCTGTTAGAAGTGTATATGAGTTTATGTGTTTTAAAGGTTGATGGATTTGATGTCAGTATGCCTCAGATATCTCAACAGCAGAATCTAAGCTTTCATAATTTGCGACATCCTCTCATTAATCCGAAAAAAGTTGTAGGGAATGATTTTCAAATGAATCAGTCCGTTTGTATTATTACTGGTTCGAATATGTCGGGAAAAACTACATTTATGCGAACAATTGGTTTGAATTTGGTTTTAGCTTACGCTGGTGGTTATGTCTTTGCTGACGATATGATTTGTTCTGTTATGCATATTATGACTTCAATGAGAGTGAAAGATAATGTAAAGGAAGGTATTTCTACTTTTTACAGTGAACTTTTAAGAATTAAAGAAATGATAGTTTATGCTCAAAATAACAAGCCAATGATTTGTTTGATTGATGAGATTTTTAAAGGAACGAATTCATTGGATCGTATAGCTGGGGCTAAAGCAACAGTTGACAAGCTTTCTCAGCCATATATCATGGCTTTTTTAACAACTCATGATATCGAACTTTGTCATGAAGGGCAAAATGCAATCTATTATCATTTTGATGAATATTACGAAAACTCACATATTTATTTTGATTATCAAATTAAAAAGGGGATTATACAAACGACAAATGGACAGTTTTTATTGAAACAATTAGGAATTATAGAATAAAAAATATCAAGGTATTTAAAACATCTAATATAATTTATGGTGGGTATTATGCTAACATATACATATATATATTAACTCAAGCAAGATAGTGTATATGTCAATATTGTCATTAAAAGCTGTTTTATATGCTTTCGAACGATTCTGATTCTTTCTTTTTGGAAGTAATTCAAACCAGTGTTTTCAACAGCATGAGGATATCTTCCATGAACTTTAGAAAGAATATCTTCACGAGTATAGGGTTTATTTGATAAAATAGTATCGACAATAGAAGAAGCGAATTACCAAAGATATCAGTGAAAACAAAGTCATGTTTGCAGTTTTCAGTGGTTAAAGCATTCTAGAAACGATTTCTCTCAAAAGAACGGATATTGACAAGCTTATACTGATAGAGAGTAAATTCCCTGAGGAGACGGATATCCTTTTCAGGGATATAGCTGGATCTGACAATGCCGAATTTAAAGAAATCAGCAATTCATTTGCAATCCTTCTCACCTTTGATAGCCTTACCCCGTTTAGGATTGACAATAACATGATCTTCCAAAGCATTGTATACCGGAATATAGAATTGACCAGTGGATACACTGTGACAGTTATTTTCGATAAGCCATTCTCTAAATTGAATCAGTACTTAACTTAATGACATTGATATAAAATATACATTTTTTTAAGACAAAGAAAATGTTTTTTTATATCAAAAATCATAAAAAGAAAAGAAACTGTCGAAACAACTTTATAAAAAGTGATTTCGTTACAGCTTCTATTTTTCATTATCAGGATAATAAGTATCTAAAATTTTTTCGGCGATCAGTTTAAACCGATTGCTTAAATCACAAATTAATAATAAAGCAATCATTAATTGATCAGGATTTTCTAAATCGAGTTCTTTTTCTTCAATATATTTTTGAATTGATTGTGTTACACAATGTGAAATTGCTTTTTCATCTTTTAAAAATTGTGTATATATAGGTTCAATTTTTTCTGTTTGTTCATGATAGGGTTGAAGAACTTTTTTTATTTCTTGAATCGAAATTGTGCTTTTTAATGAGTAAATGAATAACATTTGTAAGATGTGATCTTTCGAATATTTTTTTCCTTTAATTGATTTTAATAATCCCTCTTTGGAATAATTATTAATCATTGTTTTGGTGAGCAATTTATCTTCTGGATGTCTCTTGTTATTGGCAAGGTGAATATCAAATAAAGTCATGATTTGATCTATATATAAATCCAGAGAAGGAATATCTTCAGCACTTAAATGACTGATATTCTCAACTTGATTCAAAATTTCATTTATTGGTTCATTAGCCATATTATCACCTCTTCATTATCATACATGATTCATTTAAAAATAACAAGATATAGTTATTATAAGTTATGATTCCTTTTGTTTTATTTTTAAAATAGTTTTGAAAACTATTTGATATATATGAAAGATATTATGTTTTTTTCTTTGCTTTTATTATTTTTTTGCTATAATAGGGAGGAAGGTGATGATTAATGAAAAAAAGAGGATTAACATATAAAACAATCATTTTATACATTTTAACTTTTCTCATTATTGTGGGAGGAGATCAGATTACAAAGATTATGATCGATCATACATTACAATTAAATAGCGGTTATACAATTATTGATAATTTCTTTTATTTTCGATATACACATAATGCGGGAGCCGCTTGGGGGATTTTTCAAGGAAAACTGAATTTTTTCTTTTTAGCCTCAATTGTTGCTACCATAGGCATTATCTATTATTTTATTCAATCCAAAACTTATCAGAAGATAACACGTTTTGGATTGGTATTGGTTTTTAGTGGCATGGTTGGAAATTTGATTGATCGAATTGCTTTTGGATATGTTCGTGACTTTATAGATTTCATTATTTTTGGATATGATTTTCCAATTTTTAATGTAGCTGATATGGCTATTGTAATAGGAATGTTTTTGGTTATTATAGAAGTTGTAATAGAGGAGTATAAAGCATGGAAGATATCAAAATCATTATAGATCAAGAATATGTTGGTCAACGTATTGATAAAATATTAAAACAAAAGTTAGGTGATTATTCACGTACTCAAATCCAGCAAATGATTCAAGATGGATGTGTGAAAGTTAATAATCAGATTGTCAAAGTAAGCTATAAAGTGAATGAACAAGATTGTATCGATGTTCATATTCCCGAACCGGAAAATACCACAATTCTTCCTGAAGATATACCTTTGGATATTGTTTATGAAGATCAGGATGTGATTGTCATTAATAAGCCAACAGGCATGATTGTTCATCCTTCAGCAGGAATCTATACAGGTACATTAGTTAATGCTTTACTTTATCATTGTCATGATTTATCAGGAATTAATGGTGTGATGCGACCAGGAATTGTTCATCGGATTGATAAAGAGACAAGTGGACTTTTAATGGTTGCAAAAAATAATCTTGCTCATCAAAGCTTTAGTGAACAGTTACAGGAACATACAGTGGTTAGGAGATATTGGGCCTTAGTTCATGGATTAATTCCTCATGAATATGGACGAATTGAAGCACCAATCGGACGCGACTCTCATGATCGTCAAAAAATGACATGTACTGATAAAAATGCTAAAGAGGCTATTACGAATTTTAAAGTATTAGAAAGATTTAAGGATATGACATTAGTTGAATGTCGTTTAGAAACAGGAAGAACGCATCAAATTCGTGTACATATGCAATATATAGGATATCCAGTTTATGGTGATCCTCAATATGGCTTAAAACGTGATGAGACAACACATGGGCAATATTTACATGCTAAAATTTTAGGATTTGTTCACCCACGCACACACGAAGACATGTATTTTGAAAGTGAATTACCTGATTTCTTTCAACAAAAACTTGTACAATTAAGACAGGAAATGGAATAGGAGGGTTGTTTATGAATAAAGTGATCAGTTGGGATCAATACTTTATGGGAGTTGCTAAATTATCAGCATATCGTTCTAAAGATCCGAATACTCAAGTTGGTGCATGTATCGTCACACCTGAAAATAAAATAGTTGGTGTAGGGTATAATGGTCTTCCTTGGGGATGTGATGATAATAAATTTCCGTGGGAAAGAGAAGGAGATATGTATGATACGAAATATGCCTATGTTGTTCATGCGGAATTGAATGCTATTTTAAATAGTATTCAAAATCTACAAGGTTGTCGCATTTATGTATCATTATTTCCTTGTAATGAATGTGTCAAGGCTATTATTCAAAGCGGGATCAAAGAAATCATTTATGAAGATGATAAATATAATGATACACCAAGTGATAAAGCGGCAAAACGCATGTTGGATGCAGCTCATGTCAAATATACAAAAATGGAAGCATTTCATATAAGTATTAAATAAGGACAGTTGTCCTTATTTTTGCAAAATAAAAGAATGGAAATCCATTCTTTTACTACAAATCTTGTAATAATGCTTTAACTCTTTTTGTGTTTGTAAAGTTTAGCTTTACAACTTTCTTGAGGATGTTTTCCCCATACTTTGTAGCAATTTTTGCAACCACAACATCAACCGCAGTACTTGTTCCACGACATAAATTGATTTTTAAACTTTTTGTCATGTTGGCATAATATTGTAGGTAGGCATAATGAGAAAGAATTTCAGCTGCCAAAACAGCCATATACTTTTCTTCAGCCTTTGTTCCAAACATAAAATCTTTCACAACAATAACTTCATTTTTAAGATAGTTGAAATAAGTTTTTGGAGAAACAAATTGGTTGATTACCTTAACCTTTACATTTTGTTTAACTTTTTGCATGACATTGACTGTGGCTTGATTATAGAGTTTGGCTTTAATATTTGCTAGATTTAAACCATCTTGAACCATTTTATTGTAGTGCGAATTATCCAGAATAAGCAAACTATAAATCAAACGGTCTTTAATCATTTTTGCATAATTCACGATGTCTTGGTTAGATAGAGATGATAGATCTTTAATTTGCAAATCTTTTAAAAATTCAACATCTTCTTCAGTTACATAACATGAAACAACACAAATAGGGCCTAAATAATCAGCAGATCCAATTTCAGCAGTCCCAATATGATGATATGGAAATATATCATGAATTGCTGTTAAGTTTGCTAAATCTTTAGCAATCTTTTTTGACCAATGCTTTGCTTCCTGAAGAGCATTTTGTCCACTTAATTCTATTGTTCCATCCATTTTTGCAATAATATCACAACCGATTGCATGCGCTTTAAATAAAAGGTCTTTGTCGTCAAATGGAACCATTTGGCTATCATAAAATTTTTTCATTTTCTCCAACGTACTATCTTCAACTTTAAGTATAATTGGTTCCACGTTATCACCTCTATTCTATTTTAACATATTTTTGTTAATTTTGACAGGATAAATTTCAAATGTTATAATAACTTAGTTTATAAGGAGGTCTCAGATATGAATTATCATATTTTCGATATTATTTTTATTCTTTTTCTATCGATTATGGCCATTTTAGGTTATATGAAGGGCTTTGTAACACGTCTTTATGATTTGATAGGTTCTATTGTTGTTCTCTTTTTATCTTATTTTCTTATGAAACCTGTAGCTTCAATTTGGAAAATTTATCCGTATGAGAATACAGATGTTTTAACAACATTAATAGGACAAATCATGAATCAAATTCTTGTTTTTATAGTATTGTTTGTGATTTTAACGATCATTAAAAAGGTGATTGGTTTGTTTATTAAACCACTGTTAAGACGCATTATGGATATTTTTAAAATAACTTCATTAGTTGATCATCTTTTAGGTGTTATTCTATCATTAGCGGAAGCATTATTCATATCATATCTTTGTATAATCTTTGTTGTGATTCCTTTTTATGATCGTCATCTAGAAAAAATTCAAAATACTATGCTTGTTAAGCATGTTGTGAACATTGTACCTGATGCTGCTTCAAAAATGAGTCAATTGACTTCTGGATTCGAACTTGTTTCATTGAATGATATTGAAATGCTTACAAAATTAATGTTAACAGCAAATGATTTTTATTTAATTGATGATGAACAGTTTGAACAAATTTTTCAAGAACACGTTGAACAACAATTAGATAATTATGAAGTCGCATTATCATCATCTCAAATCCAAAAATTGAAAGATATTCTTTTAGATGCCGGATATACAAATGAACACCTTAATCAAATTATATCAAAAATAAATGTGAGTGATGATTCATGAAAACTATATATGAAACATTAGAAATGTCTGAAATACAAAATCAAATATCTGCTTATTGTGCTTCTTCGTTAGGTAAAAAGCGCATTCAACAATTAAGTATCTATGATGATCTTGATGATTTGAATGTGGATTTATTAAAAGTTGATGAAGCCATGAAGCTTATTTCTTATCAAAGACGTATGCCATTAGGAGGATTAAGCGATATCAGTGATATTTTAGAAAAAGCTAAACGAGATGGTACATTACAAGGTAATGAGTTAAATGCTATTATTTCGCATCTTGAATGTGTTATACATGTTCAAAATTATTTATCTTCTTATGAAAAACAAATACCTTATCTTGAAGAAATGGGACAAGGCTTGGTTGGTAATGATCATATATTAAATGAATTAAGAAGATGTATTTCACCTGATGGTAGTGTTAATGATCATGCGAGTGAACAATTGTATACTTTAAGAAAAAAGATTCAAAGCGTTCAGACACAGATTCGTTTAAAGATGGATGCGTTAGTTAAAGAATCAAAAGATATGTTATCAATCGATCAGGTAACAACCAAAAATGATCGTTTGGTTTTACCTGTTAAAAGTGGTTATAAAACACAGATGAAAGGTTTAATTCATGCCCAAAGTGGAACTGGACAAACACTTTATATTGAACCAGAAGCTGTTGTAATGATGAATAACGAATTAAGTGAAATACAGATGGCAGAAAGAGAAGAAGTGAATCGTATTTTATATGCATTATCACAAATGGTTAAAGGACATTATATTCATTTCTATTATAATTTGGAAATATTAGAAGAGTTGGATTTTCTATTTGCGAAAGCACAATATGGATATCAACATCATTGTTGTCTTCCTCAAATTGAAGAAAATGGACAGCAGTTAATTTTAAAACAGGCAAGACATCCATTGATTGATGAAAAGAAAGTAGTAGCAAATAATATTATTTTAAAGGATCATCGTATGTTATTGATTAGTGGAAGTAATACAGGTGGGAAAACAGTGACTTTAAAAACTGTTGGATTATTGTCGTTTATGGCATTATGCGGACTTCCTATTCCTTGCATTGAAGCGACTATTCCATTATTTGATCAAATTTATGTTGATTTAGGAGATGAACAATCAATCGAACAATCTTTATCTACTTTTTCAAGTCATATGATGAAAATGATAGATATATTAAAGGCTGCAACATCACAAAGTCTTGTTTTGCTTGATGAAATTGGATCTGGAACAGATCCTCAAGAAGGAGCAAGTTTAGCTCAAGCTATACTTATGCGTTTTTTATCTATTGGATGCTTTGTTTTTGCATCAACTCATTATGGTAGACTGAAAACATTTGCACAAGAACATAACCAAATTTTAATGGCTTCTGTATCTTTCGATTTAGAACATATGAAACCAACCTATCATTTAAAATTAGATAGTGTGGGACAATCTTATGCTATTGAAATTGCTGAATTGTTAGGTTTGGATCAGAATATTATTCAAGCGGCCAAGCAATTAAAAGAAGAAGATATATCTGAACATGAAAAATTAATGGAAGAATTACAAGTTAAGCAAGAACAACTCTCTTTAAAAGAAGAAAAATTACAGAATGCATTAAAAGAAAATCAAAAACTTCAACAACAATATCAACGTCAATTGCATCAATTGGAAAAGCAAAGAGAAAATTATCTTCAAAAAGCTAAAGATGATGCCAACCAACTTGTTGAGGAAGCTAAAGAGAATATTCATTTGATTGTCGAAACGATGAAAAATTCCTCATTAAAACATCATGAAGTTATTCAAGCTAAACATGATTTAGATGATCTAATATATCATGAAAAAGAACTAATAATTAAACAACAACATGATTTAAGAGTTGGAGATCATGTCAGAGTCATAAAAATGAATCGTGAGGGAGATATTATAGAAATTTTAAAAAATCATATGATTATGGTTTCTTTATCTGGTTTAACTATTAAATTACATGAAGATGAAGTCGAATTTATGCATGTGAAAACGAAAACGAAAACACCACCAAAAACTCATGTAAAAAAATCAGGTATCAAGAAAACCTGTTCGTATGAGTTAAATATTATCGGTAAACGTTATGAAGAAGCAATGACAATGGTAGATAAATTTTTAGATGATGCAGTGGTCATGGGCTATCCACATGTAAGAATAGTTCATGGTATGGGAACAGGTACTTTAAGAAAAGGCGTGCGTAAAATATTGGAAAAAAATAAATTTGTTGTATCTTATCGAGATGGAGGGCCTAATGAGGGTGGATTAGGTGCAACACTGGTTTATTTTGAAGAATGAACGATTTAATTAAAAACAAACTCTCTTTATTGCCATTATCACCAGGATGTTATTTGATGAAAAATAAAGAGGGGGCAATTATTTATGTTGGCAAGGCTAAAAAATTAAGAAACCGTGTTCACTCTTATTTTGTTGGTGCCCATGATTATAAGACAACAAAACTTGTTAGTGAAATAGTTGATTTTGATTATATAGTTACGCATAGCGAAAAAGAAGCTTTATTATTAGAAATTAATTTGATTAAAGATTATTCACCTCAATATAATATTATGTTTATGGATAATACTTATTATCCATATATTCAAATGACGAATGAAGAACATCCACGTTTAAAAATTGTACGTAATGCAGCGGAAAAAAAAGCAAAACACTTTGGACCTTTTCCAGATGCTACTGCTGCCAGGGATACTTATAAGCTGTTAAATCGTCTTTATCCTTTAAGAAAATGTAATCATATTCCCAAAAAAACCTGTCTTTATTATTCTTTGAATCAGTGTTTAGCACCTTGTGTTCATAAAGTCGATCCACAAGTTTATATAAATATTAAAAAATCAATTACGAAATTATTAAATGGTGATATCAAAGAAAAAGTTGATGAATTAACGGAAAAAATGATGAAAGCTAGTGATGAATTAAACTTTGAACAGGCAAAGGAATATCGTGATTTGATTTCACACATTCAATATGTTACAGATAAACAGCATGTTCAATTTAATGATCTTATTGATCGTGATATTCTTGGTTATTATGTTGATCATGGTTATTTAAGTATTCAATTGTTTTTTATGCGTGGAGGAAAACTCTTATCAAGAGATTTGAATTTAGTTCCTGTTGGCGAAAGTGTCCAGGATGATTTGCAGCGATTTATCGTTACTTTTTATCAGAACAATACTTTACCAAAAGAAATTCTCTTGCCACAGGAGATTGAAGATGAGGTTTTAAAAGATATTTTAAATTGTAAAATTATCAAACCACAAAAAGGTAACAAATATTCTTTAGTTAAAATGGCTATTGAGAATGCAAAGGAATCTTTAGAAAAGAAATTTCAACTCATGGAAAAAAATGAAGCTGCAACTATAGGAGCAATGAAGCAGTTAGCAGAATTATTACATATGGAATCGTTGCATCGTATTGAATTATTCGATAATTCTAATATTCAAGGAGCTTATGCTGTTGCTGGCATGGTCTGTTTTATTGACGGTGTTCCTTCAAAAAAAGATTATCGTAAATTCAAAATAAAGACAGTTGAAGGCCCAGATGATTATGGCAGCATGAGGGAGGTAATTTATCGTCGCTATTATCGTGTCTTGATGGAAGGTTTGACTCAACCAGATTTAATTATTGTTGATGGTGGTTTAGGTCAAATTCATGCTACTAAAGAGATTATTGATTCTTTATCATTATCTATTCAAGTTTGTGGGCTTGCAAAGGATGATAAGCATTCGACAGCTATGTTGTTAGATCATAATGGTAATCCAATTCCAATTCATCCCAAAAGTGAATTATTCTTTTTGCTGACTCGTATGCAAGATGAAGTCCATCGTTATGCAATTAGTTACCATAAAAATGTTCGTTCAAAATCTTTGTTTGCTTCAACTTTAGATCAAGTTCAAGGAATTGGTCCTAAACGTAAAAAAATGCTTATTAATCATTTTAAAAGCGTTAAAAAAATGAAAGAAGCAGATCTAGATGAATTAAAAACACTTTTACCTGAAAAAATTGCTTTAGATTTATATCAATCTTTACACCAAGATAAGAACGCTGAATAGTTTTTTTCATATATTAATATGGGAGGTTTGTGATGCGTTCCTTATTAACAAAAAGAGAAAAAGAAATCTTTTCTTTATTGACTCAAAATCAATCAACAAAGCAAATAGCTGAACAATTATGCATTAGTGAAAAAACAGCACGTAATCATATTTCTAATGTAATTCAAAAATTAGGAGTAGAATCACGTATCCAAGCAGTTTTAGAATTGATTAGGATGAAAGAAATAGATTTATAGAGGGTTTGACTAAGGTCAAATCTTTTTCTTTAAAAAGGAAAAGAGATATATTATAATAGTCAAGAAAGGGTGATGATATGAAGTTAAGAACGGGTTTTTTGATTGGTTTTGTTGTTGTTTTATTTTGTTGCTCTTTTTATGTTGTCAATCTACGATTTGATAAGTTTTATCGGGTTAATGGAATTAATAATGATAATCGCGTATTAATAGAAAAATATTTAGATGAAGATGAACAGACTTATTTGATAGATAATCAAATTTCTATAGAATTATTTATTGATTATATTGAATATGATAATTTTCATTTAGAAAATTATCAATATTACAATTATCTCGAAAATACGAATCGCTATAGTGATATTGATCAAATACTTGATGTTGGAAATAGTTTGGCAACAAGATTAAATTATTTATATAAAGATCATGCTTTTGAATATGCTCAGGAATTGATTGATTTATCATTAGAAAATGACTTTTTAAATGAAGAAAGATTTCAATTTGATTATATTAATATCTATACTGATATGAAAACATTATATGATCAAGATGATTCGTCATATGTCAATGATACTGAAAAACTTATTGAATTTTTAAATACATATGAAATAACGAGTTTAGATGATCTTGAAGAAACAATACATTCTTTAACTACAGGTTATACACAAAATGCCTTAATGGAATTGACAACAACAGAGCTTGATGACAATGTTCAAATTGTTTTTAATCCGTATGAACTTTCTACTTTGGTAGACGAAAATCATTACATTGGAAGCTATGAACCTTCAGAATTATTATTAGTTCAAGATATTCCAAGAGTTAGTTATGCAATGTATTTACAAAGTGATGCCTATCATGCATTATTAAAGATGTATCAAGATTTGAGCTCTGAACTAGATGGTTTTATTTTGCGTCAGGCTTATGTTAGCGCTCAAGAGTTAGATGAAAGTGAAAAAGGATATAATGAAGCTCAATTAGGATTAACGATCGTTGTTTCACAAATGGAAACCGCATATGCTGATTTTGAAAATACAGAGATTTCAAAGTGGCTAGAAGAACATGCTTATGAATATGGTTTTATATTACGTTATCCTAAAGGTAAGGCTTCAATTACCAATCATAGTTATGATGCACATGTATATCGTTATGTAGGGAAAGCCTTAGCACAGTCATTATATGAATCAGATTTAACTTTAGAAGAATTTCAAACACAAGTAAGTGAAGAATGAAATTCTTCTTTTATTTAGAGAATGTTGGTCTTTTTATATTTGAAGCTCATATATTATTTTGAGGTGGTTTTTATGAGGAAAAAAGTTTT
>CAYSWW010000013.1:0-22673 GCA_964434915.1 uncultured Coprobacillus sp. | reverse complement strand
TGCCCATAAAAAAACAGGACATAATCACAAAAAATGAATGCAAAAAACCGAAAGTTAAAGACTTGACAAAATTGAAGTTTGATGTAGAATTGTATTACAAGCAATGATTTAGGATATGTTCTTATAAGAGAGTTGTTTAGAGAGAAAACGGTTGGTGAAAGTTTTTCAATGCTTATATGGGTACTCCCTAATAGCTACACTCGAAAGAGATTGTCGTTTAGTCGCGTTAAGACATTGAGGTTATCGTAAGATAATGAAAAAAGGTGGTACCACGAGATTTCGTCCTTTGGATGAAATCTCTTTTTTATAAAGAAGGTGGTGATTGTATGGAGTTTGTTATACCACAATTGAAGCATAAAGAGATGTTTGAAGAGTATAAACAAGAAGCTTATGCTCATCATGAAACATTTATTAATGGAGATGGTGGTTGCTCTCGTTATTCTAGTTATGAAGAATGGCTGAAGTATGATCGGAATTTAAGAGAGGAAATTGATTTGCCTGAACATCTTGTTGGAGGAACCACCTATTTTGTGATTGATAATGATCATATGATTGGTACCTTAAATATTCGTCATCAATTAAATGATGCACTTTATCGTTATGGTGGACATATTGGATATAGTGTTTCAGTTTCGAGGAGAAGGCAAGGTGTTGCGACAGCGATGTTGAAATTTGCGATTGAGAAATGTCATCAGATGGGAATAAAGAATATTCTTGTCACCTGTCATGAGGGGAATATTGGATCACAAAAGACAATTGAAAAATGTGGTGGTCTTTTAGAAAATGAAATTGAAGTTGATGGGAATAAGATATTAAGATTTTGGATAAAGGAGAATAGTGATGAGAGATTTTAAAAATGAAGAGGCTTTAAATACTTTAAATCACTCTTGTGCTCATGTAATGGCACAAGCTGTGAAACATCTTTACCCTAATGCAAAGTTTTGGGTAGGACCTGTTGTTTCTGAGGGATTTTATTATGATATAGATTTAGGTGATGTTGTCATTAAAGATGAGGATATTGCTAAGATTGAAAAGGAAATGAAGAAGATTTGTAAGGACGGTAAACGTATTGTAAGACATGAGATTTCTAAATCTGAAGCTTTAGAAATGTTTAAGGATGATCCTTATAAATTGGATTTGATTGAAGGGTTGGACGATGGACAGATTACTTGTTATACGCAAGGAGACTTTACTGATTTATGTCGTGGTCCTCATGTTGAATCAGTTAAATTATGTAAAAACTTTAAATTATTAAAACATTCAGGAGCTTATTGGAAGGGTGATAAAAACAATAAGATGCTACAAAGAATTTATGGGGTTTGTTTCCCTACACCTGAAGAGTTACAAGAACACCTTGATTTTTTAGAAGAAGCAAAGAAAAGAGATCATAAGAAATTAGGTAGAGAATTAGATTTGTTTATGATGAGTGAATATGCACCAGGAATGCCATTCTTTTTACCACATGGAATGTTACTAAGAAATATTTTAGAAAATTATTGGTATGAAGAACATAAAAAAGAAAGTTATGAATTCATTAAAACACCTATCATGATGTCTAAAGAATTATGGGAAATATCAGGGCATTGGTATAATTATAAAGAAAATATGTATACAAGTTATGTTGATGATCGTGAATTTGCGATTAAGCCTATGAATTGTCCTGGAAGTATGCTTGTTTATAAGAATAGCTTACATTCATATAAGGATTTGCCACTTCGTATGGGTGAGCTAGGACAGGTTCATAGACATGAAGCAAGTGGAGCTTTAAATGGCTTGTTTAGAGTTCGTACTTTTACTCAGGATGATGCACATATTTTTATGACTCCTGATCAAATTGAAAGTGAAGTTGTTCGTTTAATTGCTTTTATTGATCGTGTTTATGCAAATTTAGGATTGCCTTATGATATTGAATTATCAACAAGACCTGAAGAAAAATATATTGGTGATATTGAAATTTGGGATAAGAGTGAAGCTGCTTTGGCTGCGGCTTGTAAAGCAGCAGGAAAGGATTATAAAATTAATCCTGGCGATGGTGCTTTCTATGGACCGAAGTTAGATTTCCATGTCAAAGATTCTTTAGGAAGAGTTTGGCAATGTGGAACAATTCAATTGGATATGAACTTGCCTGAAAGATTCGATTTGACTTATGTTGATTCACATGGTGAAAAAGTAAGACCAGTTATGTTACATAGAGTTATTTTTGGATCTATTGAGAGATTTATTGGTATTTTGATTGAACATTTTGCTGGAGCATTCCCTTTATGGTTAGCACCAACGCAGGTTAAAGTTATTCCGGTTAAGAATGAATATCATTTAGGATATGCGTCTGAAGTGATGAGATTACTAGAAGAAAAAGGAATTCGTGTAGAAATGGATAGCCGTGAAGAAAAGCTTGGTTATCGTATTAGAGAAGCACAAATGAAGAAAATTCCTTACCAATTGGTTTTAGGAGATAAAGAAAAAGAAAATCGTACAGTGACTTATCGTCAGTATGGTGAGCAAAAACAAACGACAATTTCTTTAGATAAATTTATAGAAATAATTTTAAAAGAAATTGACGAAAAAGTAAGAAAAGGATGAGAAATCGCCTTTTCTTTTACTTTTATTGGAAACTTGTGTATAATAGTTGACAAGAGAGGGCAGGAAAATGAATATAAAGAATATTAGAAAACAAGCAAATCAAATTTATCTAAAATATCGACAACAGATCATACCTGAATTTTTTTACGTTGGATATGTTAGTTTGTTAGCTCAATATTTGCAAAGTGGTCTTTTTTCATTCTTTGTCTCTTTGTTCTTATGCCCTATTAGTCATGGTTATGTAAAATGTGCAATGAAACTGGTTGATGAAGAAAATACACATATTGATTATCATGAATCAATGGTTGGTATTCTTGATTTTGCGAGAGTTTTGCCGGCATATTTAATGCGTAAGCTTATTATATTATTTGTGACTTTTCTTGTTGGTTTACCAGTTTTTCTAAAATATTATGGAAGTGCTCCAACTTGGTCGCTTGGTTGGTTGTCTTTTTTAGGTGAAGCTTTTATTCAAACGGACTTATTTATTCCGGATTTTGAAATGGTTTTAGCAATCATCAGTCAACCTTGGCTATGTGTTGTGACGATTCTTTCGATTTTTTGTTATTTATTTTTGACAGCTTTATTTATGCCTGTTCCTTATGTGATGGAATTGGATGAGTTTTCATGGAATGAATGTATGCAATTCTCTGTTCATTTAATGAAAGGAAAAATGTTAGATTATTTTAAGTTATATATTGCATATTTGCCAAGACATATCATATATTGGGGATTAACGGGGTTAATGTTAATGACTATTGGCTCTTGGAATGAAATTTTGATGTTATTATGTTTTGTAATTTCATTATTTGTTTATATTGGTGTTTTTAAGGGAAGGTTTGAAATTGCAAAATATTTGTTTTATAAAGATGTAAGGGGAGATTATGATGAGAGACATTACGGGGATTAAGCGTATAATTGTCAAGGTTGGATCTTCTTCTTTGTGTAATGAAAAAGGACAGATTGAGAAGGAAAAGATATTGCATTTGGTTTTGCAAATATCGAAGTTGATTAAGAAGGGCTATTCTATTGTACTTGTGTCTTCAGGCGCTATTGCGGCGGGAATGGGAAGCTTGGCTTTGGTGAGTCAGCCACAAACGATACCGGAAAAGCAAGCTTTGGCAGCTATTGGACAAGCTCAATTAATGCAGATTTATGAAGATATTTTTAATTTGTTTCATTTGAAATGTGCCCAAATTCTTTTAAATCATGGTGATTTTGATGATCGTAAACGATTAATGAATTTGTCAAATACAATGCATGCTTTAATGAATTATGGAGTTATTCCTATTGTGAATGAGAATGATGCTTTAGCGGTAGATGAGATTAAAGTAGGCGATAATGATACTTTGGCTGCTTTGTTAGTACCGGTTGTGGAAGCAGATTTATTGGTTTTGGTGAGTGATATTGATGGTTTATATGATGCTAATCCACATGAAAATAAGGATGCTCATTTGTTAAAATATGTTGATCATGTTACTAAAGAAATTGAAAATATGGCAGGAGGAACATCGTCTCGATTAGGGACTGGTGGGATGATGACGAAAATCAGGGCTGCTAAAATAGTGAATGATTATGGAAGTCATTTGGTTATTGTTAATGGTAATAGTGAGAATTGTTTGATTGATATATTTGAGCATGAAAATGGGACATGGTTTAATGGCCATAGTGGAAAGCATCTTCATGCGAAAGCACATTGGATTGCCTATCGAACACATTCAAAAGGAAAGATCATGATTGATTCTGGTGCAACAAAAGCTGTTATAGAACGTAAAAGCTTGCTATCTAAGGGAATTGTAGATGTTCAAGGAGATTTCTTGATAGGACAGGTTATTGACGTCATTGATGATCATGGTCAAGTGATTGCAAAAGGCATTAGTAATTATTCGAGTAATGAGATTCGTTTGATCAAAGGACATAACTCAAGTGATATTGCGACAATTCTTCATTATAAAGATTATGATGAAGTTGTGCATGCCAATAACATGGTTGTTTTGGGAGAAAAATAATCCGAAAACACCTAAAAGGTATTAAAATCGAGTGTATTGAAACACAAAAAGGACTCTAAAAAGAGCCCAAAAATTTTATTCCCATCTAAAAACAAGTAGTACATTTGCACATGAAAATACAAATTGATGGGTAAATTTGAAATGAATGCCGGGAAGCTTATATAACCACACATATTATAACACTTACTTTGATAAAAAGAAATGATTGATTTTCATAACTATGTGTGTTTTGAAGCTACAGATGGAAAGGAATGTAAGGTTAAAATGGAAGAGATTGAATATATGGATTTGCATCAGCGCGATGATTGGTTGAAAGCTGTTGTTGTTTTTACAGAAGATAGTTTTAGTGAAAAATATCCTAAAGAATCAAGGAGTTATGAATTTGATTGTTATCAAAAAGCTTTTTTGCCTGGAGTTATTTCTTCGGCGGTTAATGCGACTTCGTTAGATGGTAAGGATAAATGTGTACGAATTGATATTTTTATAGATAGTGGCTGGAAAGTAGAAAAATGCTATATTTCTGAATATAAAGAAGGTGTTAAACATGGATAAGATATTAGAAAAACAGTGTATTTTAGCAAAACAAGCAAGTCGTCAAATGATACAGGTGGATACAGAAACAAAAAATCAAGCATTAATACGTATTTCTAAGGCTTTAAAAGAACATATCGATGAAATTGTTGCAGCAAATCAGCAAGATATAGAAAACGCAAAAAGTCAGGACATGAGTATGGCAATGATAGATCGTTTGTTGTTGAATGAAAAGAGAATTCATAATATGGCTGATGATGTGATAAAATTAACAACTTTAGATGATCCGATAGGAGACATCATAAGGGAAATACATCGTCCTAATGGTTTATTGATTCGACAAGTACGTGTTCCAATTGGTGTATTTGGAATTATTTATGAATCAAGACCTAATGTAACAGTTGATATTGCTTGTTTATGTATTAAATCAAGTAATACATGTGTTTTAAAAGGTGGTAAAGAGGCCATTTGTTCTAATCGGGTTTTAACGCATATTATGCAAGAGGCTATTCAAGGTTTGTTGCCAGAAGGGACAATTAACTTGATTGAAAATACTGATCGTTCTATGGTGATGGAATTGATTACGGCAAAGGATTATATTGATGTTGTTGTACCAAGAGGTGGTAAAGGTTTAATTGACTTTGTTGTTAATCACGCAACTGTTCCAGTTATTGAAACTGGGGCCGGAAATTGTCATTTATATATTGATAAAGATGCAGATATGAAAAAAGCGATCGATATTACTGTTAATGCGAAAATACAAAGACCATCAGTATGTAATGCAATTGAAACAATTTTGGTGCATCAAGATATAGCCAAAATATATTTACCAGAAATGGTTAAAGTTTTTGACGGTCAAGTTGAAATTCGTGGTGATGAACGTACGCAATCCATCATTCCGTGTCATAAAGCATCTCTTGGGGATTATGAGACAGAATATGATGATTATATAGTTGCAGTGAAGATCGTTGATTCTATTGATGAAGCTATTGATCATATTTATAAATATTCGACGAAACATTCAGAGTGTATTGTAACTGAGAATCAAGAAGCTGCTGATTTATTTATGAATGCATTGGATTCAGCTTGTGTATATTATAATGCTTCTACTCGTTTTAGTGATGGTGGTGAATTTGGTTTTGGAGCAGAATTAGGGATTAGTACTCAAAAACTTCATGCTCGCGGACCACTAGCATTATTAGAAATGACATCTTTTCAATATAGAATATATGGTCAAGGTCAAGTAAGAGAGTAGATAAGAGTCATTGAATTGACTCTTTTTTTCATATTACTGTTGAATTTAGTTAGTTGACTAAGTATAATAGTTAGATAGCTAAGTAATAAAGGGGTGGAATGATGGAGTATGATAAATTTTGTTATCTTATTTCAGAACTGAAAGAAGTTCGTAGATTGCATATGCAATTGATGTCAAAAGCCTGTATAGAGATTACACCTGATCAAGGACGTCTTTTGCTTCATATTAAAGAACAAAAGATGAGTCAAAAGGAATTGGCAGAAAAGTTGCAAATTACTGAGGCAACACTTTCAGTGCGAATTAAACGTCTCGTAGAGGCGGGCTTAGTGGAAAGGATAAAAGATAGTAAGGATAGGAGAGTTTATCGAATTGTTTTATCTGAAAAAGGGGAAAGTTTAACGAATGATATGGAAAATGCAATCGAACGTTATAAAAAGATGATTAGTAAAAATATAACGCTTGATGAATATGAAACGATTTTACATGTTATTCATAAACTGCAAAGAAATTTAAAGGAGGGTATTGAATGATAAAGTTAAGGAAGTTCATTTATCGTTTCTGGTTACCAATCATACTTTGTATTGGATTTGTTTTTGTGCAATCTCAAGCTGAGTTAGCTTTACCGGATTATATGAGTCAGATCGTCACAAATGGAATTCAAGCTGGTGGATTTGATGGTCCTGTTGCCAAAGTATTAAGTACTGATACTTATCAACATTTAATGCTTGTAGCTGATGAAGATGCTCAAGAGATTATTGCAGCGAGTTATACGTTTACTTATCATCAAGATCTAGATGAAAGCATTATAAAAACTTTTCCAAATTTGGAAGATGGTTATGTTTTAAATGATTTATCTAGTAGTGAAAAGGAAGAACTAGAAAGTGCTTTGGTAAAACCGATGTTAATTGTATCATCAATAGATTCTATGGATCAAGATTCATCAGAATTTCAAGAAAAATTTGGACAGCTTCCTGAAGGTGTTGATGTTTATCAAGTCTTTGCGATGATGGATGAAGCAACAAAAGCTGAAGTATTTCAGGAAATAGAAGCTCAAATGGAAACTATGGGTGAATCAACAATGATGATTGCTGCTGGTAATGGAGTGAAGATAGAATATATAGCTTTAGGTGCAGATGTTGATCAAATTCAAACCAATTATATTTTATCAACAGGTCTTAAAATGCTAGGTATTGCTTTATTAGGCACAATAGCAGCTATGAGTTCTGCTTTTCTTTCATCAAAAGTTGGAGCTGCTTTTGCTAGAGATTTAAGAAAAGCTGTTTTTAAGAAGGTAGAGAATTTTTCGAATTCTGAATTTAATAAATTTTCAACGGCTTCATTAATTACACGAACTACTAATGATATTACACAAGTTCAGACATTAATGATTATGTTATTGAGAATTGTTATTTTTGCTCCAATGATGGGAATTGGTGCTTTAATTAAAGCTTTGACTAATTCAACATCCATGACATGGATTATTTTAATGATTTTAATTGTCATTACAGTCGTTTTGTTTGTTTTAATTAAAATTGTTTTACCTAAATATAAGATTATTCAATCTTTAATTGATAGATTGAATTTAACAATGCGTGAAAATTTATCTGGTGTTTTGGTTATTCGTGCTTTTGGTAATGAAAAACACAGTGAACAACGTTTTGATAAAGCTAATTATGATTTGACATCAGTCAATTTATTTGTTAATAAGGCAATGGCTACTTTAATGCCAATATTGATGTTTATTATGAATATTGCGACAATCTTGGTTGTTTGGGTTGGTTCTCAACAGTTAGATTTAGGACATATTGCAATTGGTGATATGTTAGCCTTTATACAATATGCAATGCATATTATTATGTCTTTCTTATTTATTGCGATGATTTTTGTCATGATTCCACGTGCTAGTGTTGCAGCAGATCGTATCTATGAAGTTTTATCTACTGAAGAAATGATCAAAGATCCAAAACAGGCACAACCTTTTGATGAAAATAAGAGAGGTCTCATTGAATTTAAGGATGTGACATTTAAATATCCTGGTGCTCAAGAACCGGTTTTAAGTCATATTGATTTCATAGCTGAACCAGGAAAGACAACAGCTTTTATTGGTTCAACAGGTTCAGGAAAATCAACTTTGATTCATTTGATTCCACGTTTTTATGATGTGACTGAAGGTGAAATTCGAGTTGATGGGGTAGATGTCAGAGATGTCAAACAACATGATTTAAGAGAATTAATTGGATTGGTTCCACAAAAGGGAATTCTTTTCTCTGGTACAATTCGTTCTAATCTTCAATATGGAGCTCATCAAGCTACTGATGAAGAGTTAAATGAAATCATTCGTATTGCTCAGGCTAAAGAGTTTGTTGATGAAAAACCAAAAGGATTAAGTGAAGAGATTTCTCAAGGTGGGACAAATGTATCAGGAGGACAAAAACAACGTTTAGCAATTGCAAGAGCTCTTGCGAAGAATCCTGAAATTTTGATTTTTGATGATAGTTTTTCTGCATTGGATTTTAAGACTGATGCAAAATTAAGAAAGGAATTAAGTAAACTTATTGAAAAAACGAAAAATACAGTTTTGATTGTTGGTCAAAGAATAGCATCTATTATGGATGCAGATCAAATCATTGTTTTAGATAAAGGGGAAATTGTTGGTAAAGGGACACATGATGAATTAATGGCATCTTGTCATGTTTATCAAGAAATTGCTTATTCACAGCTTTCAAAGGAGGAATTAGATAATGCCTAGACATCATAGTCATGTTTCGACAAGAAAAGCAAAAGATTTTAAAGGAACAATCAAAAGATTATTTGTTTACTTAAAACCATATTATACAAAATTTGCTTTTGTCATGTTTTTTGCTGTTGGTTCAACTATTTTCTCTATCTTTGGACCTAAAGTTTTAGCAAAAGCAACTGATAAATTAAGTGAAGGAATTATGGCAAAAGTGATGAATACGGGTGGTATTGATTTTGCGGCTATTGGACGTATTCTTCTCTTCTTGGTCGTCATCTATTTAGTGAGCACTTTATTAAATTATATTCAAGGTTTTATTACAGCAAGTATTTCACAGCAAGTGTCATATGATTTTAGAAAAGCGATTTCTGAGAAAATGAATCGTTTACCATTAAGCTATTTTGATAAGCATACTAGTGGTGATACTTTATCTCGTGTAACTAATGATGTTGACTTAATTGCTCAATCTTTAAATTCAAGTATGACGCAAATTGTCACTTCAACAGTCACTGTTATAGGTGTTTTTCTCATGATGATTACAATTAGTGTACCTATGACATTAATGGCTTTATGTGTTTTACCTGTTTCAATGCTTTTGATGTCTTTGATTATGAGAAGAACACAAAAATACTTTGTTCAGCAACAGACAAGTTTAGGTAATGTTAATGGTCATATTGAAGAGATGTATGGTGCTCATCAAGTTGTCAAAGCATTTAATGGCGAAGAGGATTCAGTTGCACGATTTGAGAAATATAATGATGAATTATATGAATCAGCTTGGAAATCACAATTCTTCTCTGGTTTAATGCAACCATTGACAAGTTTTGTCGGAAATGTTGGATATGTTGGTGTTTGCTTATTAGGAGGTTTTTTAGCAACGGGAAATAGTATTTCAATTGGTGATATTCAAGCATTTATTCAATATGTACGTCAGTTTAATCAACCGATTACTCAATTAGCTCAAATTATGAACCAATTGCAATCTACTACAGCAGCAGCTGAACGTGTTTTTGAATTCTTAGATGAAGAAGAATTGGTTGAAGATACACCTTTAATAACTCAAGAACAATTAAAAGAGATTGATGGTAGTGTCACTTTTAATCATGTGAACTTTGGATATAATCCAGATAATACAATCATTCATGATTTTTCTATGCATGTTCATGCTGGACAAAGTGTGGCTATTGTTGGGCCAACAGGAGCTGGAAAAACAACCATTGTGAAATTATTAATGCGTTTCTATGAATTAAACAGTGGACAAATTTTAATAGATGGGCATAATATTACTGAGTTTAATCGTAGTGATTTAAGAAGTTTATTTGGAATGGTTTTACAGGATACATGGTTGTTTGGTGGGACAATTAGAGAGAATTTAAAATATGGTAAATTAGATGCGACAGATGATGAAATGAAAAAAGCATGTGAATTGGCTTACGCTGATCATTTTATTAATACTTTAGAAGATGGATATGATACTGTTATTAATGAGGAATCTAGTAATATTTCACAGGGTCAAAAGCAATTGTTGACAATTGCTCGTGTCTTTTTAGTAAATCCTAAGATATTGATTCTTGATGAAGCAACATCATCTGTAGATACAAGAACAGAAGTTCTTATACAAAAAGGTATGGAAAAATTAATGGAAGGACGTACTTGTTTTATTATTGCGCATCGTTTATCTACGATTAAAGATGCGAATACGATTATTGTTATGCGTGATGGTGATATTGTAGAATTAGGTAATCATGAGTCTTTATTAGCAAAAAATGGTTTCTATGCAGAACTTTATCGTTCTCAATTTGAATCAAGTAAAGAGGAATAAATATTCGTTAAACATTTGCAATGGTTTTATAAATATTGTTATTTTGGTTAAATCAAGATATAATAGAGACGAGGTGAAATGAAATGGAATATTTTGATAAGATTAAAGAGAGATTGACTCCAAAACTTAAAGGAAAAGAATTGACAAAAGAATCGTTATTTAAAGATTTGGGTATTGATTCTTTGGATTTAGTAGATTTGGTTTTTGAATTAGAAGAAGAAATCGGAGTTCAGTTTGATGATGATGAATTATTAAAAATTAAAACTGTTCAAGACTTATTAAATTTGATTGATACGAAAAAATAAGGTGTTCGCTATGAAACACCTTTATTTTCTTTTTTTGAATTTATATATCAAACGATTCGCATAAGGAATAGCCGATAAATCTTCTAGATGATCAGCATACATATAGAAAATAATAATAAAGTAAACGATAATCCCTAAGATAATAGAAATAACTAATGGAATAAAAACTTTTTTGGTTAAAGCAAATAAACCATAATAACAACACCAAACGACAATTCCCATAACAGCTGAAGCCAGCAATGGCAATAAATATGTACATCTTATTTCTTGCTTATAATGGATTTTACGTTGAAGAACTCTTTGATTCATGATACAGACTTGTAAGCCATACAAACAATTTCCAATAACTAACGAATATAAACCAAGTGGTGTAAAAAACAGCAATATTGCAGTTATGATACAATGACATATCAAGGCGATAGCAGCATTTTTAAGAGGTGCATTAACTTGACTAATAGCTTGCAAAATACCATTTGTTAAGGTTGAAAGACCAAAGAAAACAATACCTGGACTACCAATTGTCAATAGCATTGTGGCTACTTGAATAGTTTCTTCTTGAGGAAATAATATCCCCATGATTGGGAAAGCCAAAACACTCATTCCGACTGCTGAAGGAATTAAAATCATCATTGTTACTCTTGTACTTGATTTGATGTGTTCTTTTGTTTGTTTATAGTCTTTTAAAGACCAAGCAGAAGAAATTGCTGGAATTGACGCTGTTGACATAGCTGAAGCTAAGGCAACTGGAACATTTTGTAAAACAATATATTCTCCTGAGTAAACACCGAATAAGGTAATTGATTCAACTGTTTCACCAATTGTAAAATAATAAATATACATATCAATTGTTGAAACAAGGTTGTAAATGCAAGTAGCAAAAATAATTGGTGTCACAATATTCAAAATCATTTGGAAAATGACTTTATAGGAATCTACATGATGATCAGGATCATTCTCTATAATTAAATGATGACGACGATTGAGATACATCATAAACATATAAATCAAACCTACTAAAACGCCGGCTCCAGTTCCTAA
Source organism: uncultured Coprobacillus sp. (assembly GCA_964434915.1). Lineage (GTDB taxonomy): Bacteria > Bacillota_I > Bacilli_A > Erysipelotrichales > Coprobacillaceae > CAYSWW01. The sequence continues at coordinate 10,399 of CAYSWW010000013.1, read as the reverse complement.
AGCTGCACCAGCAGCACCATGACTGGCCAAAGTAGATCCACCTACTTCTACATAAGGGTGAATAAATAAATACGCTGCACCAACAGAGACGATGGCATTGAAGATTTGTTCAATAATTTGAGAAATAGATGTATATAGCGTTGTCTGATAAGCTTGAAAATATCCTCTAAATACCCCTAAGAGTCCTGATAAAAATATTGTAGGACACAAAACTCTTAAAGCGATAACCGCATTTTCATTAACAATATAAGGAGCAATAAAAAAAGCAATAATAGCAGCTCCTCCACCAATAGCGCAAATATAAATAAAAGCGCAATTCAGAATTCTTTTAACATTATTATACTGATTTAAAACTAATTTTTCTGAAATTAATTTAGAAATTGCTGTTGGAATACTGTAAGAAGATATTAAAAGTATTAAAGCATATATATTATAAGCAGTCGAATAATAACCAATACCTTCAGGTGAAATTAATTTGGTTAAAGGACTTCGATATAAAACTCCTATGATTCTGACAAGTATTCCGGCAATTGCTAAAAGCGATGCTTGTTTAACAATGGAGCGTGAATGATTCATATAAGACCTCTCTTTCTATATCCCTCATTATAGCATTAATTGAGATAAAATCAAAAATAATTGTATTTTATTGGATAAAATTCAATTATTTTCTGTCATATTCAGTGATATCTCTATAATAAACTTGCATTTTCAAAAAAAATCATGTATGTTATATGCAGGATTTAAAGCGAGGAAGTATGATTTGTGAGATTGAAGAAAAGTATAATCAAAGATTTTATAGCTATTTTGTTAGGAAGTGCGATTATCTTGACAATGTCAAAAGGCATACCTTTTTTTATACGTGGCAAAGTAATAACAGTCGAGGCACAGACACTTGTACAAAATATAGAGACTTCTGAAAGCCAGGAGACTTATACAGGAATCGATGTCATTGCTATTGGAAATAGCGATTTATATAGTGCATTTGATCCGCAACAACTGTGGGATGAACAAGGAATTTCTTCTTATGTAGCGGCAGGTCCAAATGCGAATCTTTGCACTTCATATCATATGTTAGAAGGCGTATTAGCTTGTCAAAAACCACAATTGGTTATATTAGAAGTAGATGAATTTTTTGAAGAAAAGAATTTATATTATCTGCAATCAACCTCTAATTTGGCATATGAAAACTGTTATTCTTTATTTTCACAATTTGATTATTTATTGAAGTGTCCAATTATTAATCAAAGTACAATTACATCTAAGAGAGTTTCTGTTAATAAAGGATTTTATAGGAATACTACAGTGGTTCCTTATTATGGTGGTTTTTCATATATGGTTGAATCGGATGAGAGAGCAGCAGTCAATTCTGTAACTGAAACATATTTATCACAATTCATTGAGTTGGCTAGAGCATATGGTTGTGAAATTTTAATGGTTTGTATGCCTTCAGCATCTTCATGGACATATGCGAAGCATAATACTGTGAGTGATTATGCCGAAGAATATGATATTCCTTTTATTGATTTTAATATCGATCAATTTGATACTGGTTTTGACTGGTTAACAGATACAAGGGATGGTGGTAATCACTTAAATAGTAGTGGCGCTCAGAAGATAACAAGTTATCTAGGAGAATATATTAAAGAAAATTATGATTTAACAGATCACCGTGGTGATACAGCGTATAGTGAATGGGAATAATAAAAATAAGAGTGATTATATAGGGATTTATGAAATTGAATATTCTTTTTGACAAATCTATGTTATAATATGAAAAAATATATTTTGGAGGATAAATATGAGTGAGAGTCGAATTTGTATTGCATTAGATTTCCAAACAAGAGCAGAAGTGGAAGCTTTTTTGGATAAGTTTGAAGATGAAAAGTTATATGTGAAGGTAGGTATGGAGCTTTTCTATGGTGAAGGGATAGAAATGATTAAAGCTATCAAGGCAAGAGGTCATAAGATTTTCTTGGATTTGAAGCTTCATGATATTCCTAATACTGTTAAAAGTGCAATGAGACAATTGGCTAAATTAGATGTGGATATGATTAATGTTCATGCATCAGGAAGTATTGCGATGATGAAAGCAGCACTGCAAGGTTTAGATGAAGGAAAAACAGGAGAACATAGACCGTTATGTATTGCAGTCACTTGTTTAACTTCATTGGATCAGGAAATTTTAGATAATGAATTATTAATTCATGATCAATTAGAAGACGTTGTTTTAAAATGGGCTGAAAATGCAAAAGAAGCAGGTTTAGATGGTGTTGTTTGTTCACCTTTAGAATCAAAAATCATTCATGATCAATTAGGAACTGATTTCTTAACTGTTACACCTGGAATTCGTTTAGCAAGTGATAGTGTAAATGATCAAAAACGTGTAACAACACCTGCAATGGCTAGGGAATTCACATCAAGCTATATTGTTGTAGGAAGAACAATTACAGGATCTGAGAATCCAGTGGAAACATATCATGAAGTATATAGACAATTTCAAGGAGAATAAGAAGATGGAAAGAACTATAGCAAAAGATTTATTAGATATTCAAGCTGTTTTTTTAAGACCAAATGAACCTTTTACTTGGGCATCTGGTATTCGATCACCTATTTACTGTGATAATCGTTTAACTTTATCTTATCCTCGTGTGAGAAAAGATATTGAAGAAGGATTAGCAAAGTTGATAAAAGAACATTATCCTGAATGTGAATGTTTAATGGGAACAGCAACTGCAGGAATTGCGCATGCTGCTTTAGTAGCAGATATTTTGGATTTACCAATGGGTTATGTTCGTGGAGGTGTCAAATCTCACGGAAGAAATAATCGAATTGAAGGATTGGTTAAACCAGGAATGAAAGTTGTCGTTGTTGAAGATTTGATTTCGACTGGTGGATCTTCGCTTGAATGTGTGGATGCTTTAAGAGAAGCAGGTTGTGAAGTGATTGGAATGGTTGCTATTTTTACATATGGTTTACCTAAAGCAACGGCTAATTTTGTAGCAAAGAATTGTTCGTTTTATACATTGACGAATTATGATGTATTGGTAGAGGTAGCAATTGAGAATCAGTATATTCAAGCTGATGATTTAGAAAAATTAAAAGCTTGGAAAAAAGATCCTAGCGATGAATCTTGGATGAATAAATAAAAATGGGAAAAGGGGAAATACTTATATACGCCATTTCCCCTTTTTCAAATATAACATAAGAAGTTATCTATCTTTAAGGAGGATATTTATGTTGAAGAGTATTAAATATGTTCTGCATGAAAATTTGACAAATTTATTTAGAATTTATTCTATTTCAAAATATGAATTATTAGCTGATATGCGTGATTCTAAATTGGGATTATTTTGGAATTTTGCGCATCCGTTAATTCAAGTTTTAACATATTGGTTTGCTTTTGGGATTGTTTTTGAGAAAAAAGCAATTACTAATTATAATGTTACGATTCCGTATATTTTTTGGATGATGGGCGGTATGGTTGTCTGGTTTTTTATTTCACCATGTATTACAAATGGCTGTAATGCGATTTTTTCAAAGGTGAATGTGATTACTAAGATGAAATTTCCAGTCAGTATTTTACCGGCAACAGTTGTTTTAAAAGAATTATTTAATCATTTTTGTTTGATGATTATTTTATTTATTATCTTTTTGTTTGGTGGTATTTATCCATCTGTTCATTGGTTAGAATTAATTTATTATTTGATTTGTGCTATTTTATTTTCTATTTCATTATCTATGACAACTTCTGTTTTAAACATGTTGGCAAGAGATACAAGAAAATTAGTTTTAGCCTGTATGCGTTTATTACTATATCTAACACCTATTTTATGGAATTTGAAAGATTTAAATCATATGCCTTCATGGGTTGGATATATTATGAAAGCAAATCCGATTTATTATATTGTACAAGGATATCGTGATTGTTTCTTTTATCATAAAGGTCTTTTGTTTTATTCTCATTCAATGATTGCTTTTTGGGTTATTACATTGATTTTATTTGTGTTTGGTAGCTGTATGATGTATAAGTTTAAGTATAAGTTAATTGATTTGATTTAAGAGGTGAGATTATGGCTGAAGAGTATGCAATTGAATTCAAACATGTTTCTAAGATTTATTCTCTTAAATCAAAAGATAAGAGACATGTGAATGATAAACGTTTTTATGCTTTAAAAGATATTAGTTTTAAAATTCCTAAAGGAGAGGTTGTTGGTATTTTAGGAACAAATGGTTCTGGAAAGTCAACGATGTCAATTATTCTTGCGGGAATTAGTGAAGTTGACGAAGGTGAAATGGTGGTTAATGGCGAACAAGCTTTAATTGCTATTAATACTGGATTGAATCAACAATTAACAGGGTTAGAGAATATTGAATTAAAAGGTGCTTTATTAGGTTTAAAAAAGAAAAGAATTAAAGAAATCACTGAGGGAGTAATAGAATTTGCTGAAATCGGAGATTTCTTATATCAACCTGTGAAGAAGTATTCAAGTGGGATGAAGTCAAGATTGGGATTTTCAATTAATTTATGTTTGGATCCGGATATTTTGATTGTTGATGAAGCTTTATCTGTAGGAGATAAAGGTTTTGCACAAAAGTGTATTAATAAAATGAAAGAATTAAAAAATCAAGGGAAAACTATTATATTTATTTCCCATTCATTACCTCAAGTGAGAGATTTTTGCAGTACAGCTATGTGGATTGAGGGTGGTATATTGCGTGAATATGGCGATATAGATACTGTCTGTGATCATTATTCTGAATATGTAGATTATTATAATTCATTAAATGCTGCAGGTAAGAAAAAAGAACGTGATCAGAAGTTTGAAAAAAGAATTATTATAGATAATCAAAAAAGATTTTTAAAGCGAATATTTAAATAAAAAAAGGATGTAATAAATTATTCGCTAATATTATGATTGAGTCCCTTTTTATGTAGAATAAAAAGTAGAAAATATGATGATTGATTGTATTTTGTATGTAAATATTTTGTAAACAACAGGAAATCGATTACTTTCTTTTATGTTTACACTAAATTTAATATATGTTAAAATCATCGTAGAAATTGAGAGAATAGACGAGGAGAATTAATAATGACACCTGAACAAAGTAAATTATTAAGTTTATTTAAGGAAATTAATGATATTTGTAATCGACATAATATAGTATATTATCTTGCAGGAGGTACTCTTATAGGTGCAATGCGGCATAATGGATTTATACCATGGGATGACGATATGGATCTTTTAATGACGAGAGATAACTGGCTAAAATTTTTAGAGGTTACAAAATATGATATTCCTGAAAATAGAATCGTAGAATGTCAAGAAGTTAATCGTAGCTATCCAAATATGTTTGGAAGATATACAGATATTAAATCTTCTGCAATTCATAATAATCAAATACTTGGCGATGGTGTCGCTGGTTATGTAATAGATATTTTAGTTTTAGATCCAATTCCTGATAAGAATGAATCATATCAAAAATATGTAGAAGATCTGATGTTATATTCTGATTTAGTTAATCCATCATTAAATTATAGTTATCGATACAGACTTAATGTAAATAAAGATAGATTTAAAAAATATTACAAAAGAATGCAAAAAGAAGAAAAAGAAAAAGTACTTTCTGAATTAGAGCAACAAATGTTTACATATAATGAAGATGAATGTCAATACTATGTTATGAGATGGGGAGGGGCACCTTTCTTGTTTGATAAAGATATGTATGGAAGTTCTAGATGGGGTGATTTTGAAGGTATAAAGTGTCGTATTCCTGATAGAACAAGTGATTACTTAACATGGCACTATGGTGATGATTGGATGTATATTCCTCCACATAATGAACAAGAATCACATAATGCAATTTTCAGTTTTACTACTGATTACAAAACAATTCAAAATGATTATATGAAATTTATAAATGTAGAGAAAGTTCGAAAATCTTTTATAAAAAGAAAATTATTTTTCTTAAATAATATGGATAGAAGATTAGGAATTCAAGATCAAAAAGCTGAAATGCAAGCATATACAATTAAGCTCAATTTAGAAAATAAATTAATTTCTACAAATGTTGATATTTTTAAATTATATAAAGAAAAGAAATATAATGAATTAAGTGATTTATTTAATGAGTTTTTTACAAAACAATTGAATAGATCTATTGTAGGAAGAGAAGATTATAAGGGGATATATCGTTTTAATCATCCAGCTTATAGTGGTATTGATGATAGGGTTTTGTTTGTTGCAGTTATGACACTTATTCATACAAATAGATTAGCTAAAGCTGAAAGATTAATGAATGTTCGTGAAATATGCGTTGGAGAATTACCCGAAGATTTATTAATGGCTAGAAATCTTATTTTTTCAATTAGAGAGGCTATTTCTGACTATGATTTATTAAGAAAAGAGGATTCTTATTTAAAGACAAAAAAATTGTATGAAAAATATCCAGAGAATTTAACGATTCATATGCTATATGTACGATTGTTAATTGAAAGACAAGATTATGAAGAAGCTAAAGTGATAAATGATATTGCTTTAAATAAATATCCAAATGATGGGGTATTTATCAAATATCAAGGTGATTTAGAATATTTACACGATAAATTTAAAGCATATTCACTTTATAAAAAGGCTAAAAACTCCACTCAAAATGGTTGTACGATATTAGAAATTGAAAAGATTTTTAAAAGAGATTTGGTAAATGAGGGTGATTATAATGAATGATGTGCAAACAAAGTCAATTAATCTTTTAAAGGAAATTCACGATATTTGCATCGAAAATGATTTGAATTATTCTTTGGGACCTAAATCTATTGTTGCTTTTTTAAATGATATGGAAACAATTAATTATGATATTGTAATGTCTGCGAGTGATATGTTAAAGTTGATAGAGATAGTTAATGCAGTAAAGAAAAAAGATCGAGCTTTAGATTACATTAAGGTCAATAAAAATTATATAGGGTACGAAGTAAGCTATGTTGATACATCATCTACTTGTATTAATTTGGCTAGAGGTTGGGATTTTAAAGAACTAGGAATTAAAATTATTATTAAACCTATTAGATACCATACAAAAGGTGTGAAGGATAAAATAGCAGGCATTTTAGAAACAGGTTGGAATTGTAACGGTTATCGTCTTACAAGAAAAAAATCAAAAAAGATTTTTTCTATGGGTTTAGTAAGAGCTCTGATGATTTTTGGTAAAAAGAATGTTGGAAAATTTATTTTTAATAGGATAACAAATGCTTCTTTATCAGGAAATGAGTCTTATTTTAAAGAAAAGAAAAAATCTCGAAAAAAACTAAGTCATTGTTATTTTGAAGATATGAATAAAATGGTTTATGATGATGTGAGTTTTCATGTTTTTTCAAAATATGAAGATTTTTTAAGTGATGTTTATGGGTATAATTGGGAGGTAAAAGTTGCAGGCATTTTAAATTATAAAAATTTTCTGATTGTTCCTAATACAGCTTATAAAGATTTTTTAGAAAGTCTACAGTCTAGAAATTTAAATCTCAAAGATTTCTTTAAAAATCAAAGGAAAAATTTATTTAGATCTGTATTTATTTCAAAATATTTAAAGTTAAGAAAGAAGGCTCTTTTAATTGCTCGACGAAGTGGAGATAGATTACATTTTTATGAAGAATTTGAAAAGAGAAGAAATGAGATTATGGAATTATATAATCAAAAAGATTTTAATGCTCTTTCTGAGATTTTTGTTGAACATGAAAAAAAGACTTTATATTATTTAAAAAACGGTTTAGGTTTTTGTGTGAATAAAGAATTTTTTGCTATTCAGTGTGATTTATTTAGATACCAAGGAAATGAAAAAGTCATTTCTAAGCTTGTTTCTTTAATACCAGATGAACACTATCAATCAATTATTTAAAGAAAGGAGATAACATGAAATCAAGTGACTATATAGCTAGCTTTTTAGTAAAGCATGGTATTAGTGAATGTTACGGTTATCAAGGGACAATGATTGCTCATTTAGTTGATTCTATTTGTAATACAGAAGGTTTACATAATCATTGCTGTTATAACGAGCAAGCCGCTGCATTTGCTGCGGTAAGTGAAGCAAAAGTAACAGGGAAACTTGCTTTTGCATATTCAACAAGTGGACCTGGAGCAATTAATTTGATGTCAGGAATAGCTGATGCATATTACGATTCTGCTCCTGTATTATTTATAACAGGGCAACTTAATTCATATGAATATTTATCAATTAAAGGAATTCGACAAAATGGTTTTCAAGAATGTGATGTTGTTTCTATGGTCAAACCTATTGTTAAATATTGTGCAAAAGTAGAACATATCGAAGATTTAAGAAAAATTTTAGAAGAAGCATGTTATTGGGCCACTGAAGGAAGACATGGACCTGTTCTTATTGATTTGCCTATGGATATGCAAAGGCAGGATATCGATCCTGAAGAAATGGAGTCCTTTCATGAGCCAACTCAAATGTTACAAAGCAATCAATATCTAGATGCAGTTTATGAAGTGATAAATGAATTGGAACATGCACAAAGACCTGTTTTGATACTAGGAAATGGTGTTATAAAAGACAATTCAAAACGTTCAATTATAAAAAAAATGATTGATCAGTTACAAATTCCGGTTATCACAAGTATTTTAGGTAGAGATATTTTAGAATATGAAAATCCATATAATTTTGGTTTTTTAGGGTCTGCTTATGGACATAGATATGCAAATTTAATTGTTAATAAGAAGTGTGATTTAATTATTGCGATAGGTTGTAGTTTATGTAAAAGACAAACTGGTATGAATACTTATCATTTTGCTGAGAATGCTAAAATTATAAGAGTTGATATAGATCCTTTAGAGATAAAAAGAGAGGTTCATAAAGATGATATAATTTATCAATTAGATTGTAATGAGTTTCTTTCTTATTTTGATAAAGCTTTAGATGAGCATGAAGTGAAAGATTATAGTCAATGGATAGAAGTATGCCGTTATATAAAAAATAAATTAGAGGAATTTGATGATTCATGTGAACTAAGAGTTCCTAATAAGATTGTTTCAATCATTAGTGATAATATAAATCCAAAAATTATTTGTAGTGATGTAGGACAACATCAAATGTGGGTTGCTCAGTCTTATCATCTTAAAAAAGGACAAAGATTATTATTTTCTGGAGGACATGGAGCCATGGGATTTTCTTTGCCAGCAGCTATAGGAGCTTCTTGCAAAACTCATGATAAAGCGATAGTTATAGCAGGAGATGGTTCTATACAAATGAATATTCAAGAATTACAATGGGTTTTTAGAGAAAAACTCCCAATCACAATATTTGTTTTTAATAATTCTTCATTAGGTCTTATTCAACAACAACAAGATGATATATTCGAAGGAAGATATTATGGATCTGTTGCTAGTGGTGGCTATCTCGCACCTAATTTTTCTAAAATAGCAAAAGCATATGGAATTGCTTCCATGAAGGTAGAAAAAATAGATAATTTAGAGTATATACTTAAAGATTTAAATGATAATGAACCACACCTTATCGAAATTATGGTGGATACAAAGTCAAGAGCAGCGCCAAAAACATATTTTGGTGAAGAAATGCATAATCAAAAACCTTATGTACCTGAAGAATTATTAACTGATTTATTGAATAAATAAGGAGAACTTTATGTCAAACGTCACAATTATTACTTCTGGAACATCAGGAATAGGAAAAGCTATTGCTGAGAAGATTATTCAAGAGTCTCAAAAGAACGATATCATCATCATTAATTATGGTCATAACGATTCAGCAGCAATGGATTTAAAAAATTCCTTAAATAATGATGATATTCACAAGGTTAAATTTATTAAAGCAGATTTATCACAATATGATGAAATGATAAGATTTGTTGAAAAAATCAAAGAAATAACGAATAAAATTGACTGGATAGTTTTGAATACCGGAATTGGAACTTATGTTCCTTTTGATAAGTATACTTTTGAGTTATGGGAAAATGTAATGAGAACAAATGTAAGTATTCCGGCATTTTTGGTTAAGGAATTAAAACCATTGATAGCTCAAAATGGAAATATTGTTTTTATGGGATCACATGCTGGACAGGAACCTTATTCTTCTTCAATTGTATATAGTGTTTCTAAAGCTGCTGTTATGTTTTTGGCAAAATCTTTAGTAAAAGTTTTTGATGAAAAAAGAGTATGTGTCAATGCTATTGCACCTGGTTTCATTGAAACACGCTGGCAAGATGGTCGCTCAGATGAAAGTCGTGATAGAATTAACAAAAAAATTGCTGCACATAGGTTTGGTACTCCTGAGGAAGTTGCAGAATTATGCTATTCCCTTTTAACAAATGATTATTTAAATGGAAGTATCTATGATATTCATGGAGGATATAATTATTTTTAAAGTTATA
>CAYSWW010000012.1:0-22739 GCA_964434915.1 uncultured Coprobacillus sp. | reverse complement strand
AGCATTTTTACTCATAAGCACCTTTAATTAATCCTTTATGTTTTTGATATTTAATCATGATAGTATACATAATACAATAAAGGATCAAACCAGCAACAATACCAAATAAAGCACCACCAGTATCTATCAAACAATCAAAAAAACTTGCCCCTCTACCATCTACAAACATCTGATGAAATTCATCTGATATCGCATATGCAAAACAAAATAGTGCTGACAATACAATTCTAACTGTCATTTTCATATTGAATGTAAATAAAACAACCATCACATTAATACTTAAAACAAAATATATACTCATATGTGCTAGCTTTCTAAAAAATAATTCAATTAAAGCATAATGTTCCGGTGTAATTGAAATACTCAAATCTTTACCAGTAAAAAAATAAACAGCTTTATTAAAAACATTCACACACAAACTACTTAACTCATGTGAACTAGCACCAGTATCCATCGAAAACCTAAATATCACAATCATCCAAATTAATGTTGTTAATATGGCAAGAATTCTTAATCTAACTTTCACTTTTGGATTCATATTTATCACATCCTTTAAGCAAGGATATACTGTTTTTCGATAAATGTCAAGAAATGAATGATAGTGAAAAAATAAAAAAAATAACACTTTTCGTTCAAAAAGAAAGACAAGAAACAGCAATAGCATTTCTTGTCTCCAAATATTTTCTTATATTTCTTTTAAATATCTACCTAAAGCATCTTGCCATGTAGGTAAACGTTTAAATCCATGTTTATCTAATTCTTCTTTGCTCATTCTACTATTTTTAGGTCTTGTTGCTTTAGCTGGGAAAGCAGTAGAATCAACTGGATTTACCTTAACATCTAAATGCGCTTGTTTAAAAATTTCACAAGCTAAATCATACCATGAACAGATTCCCTCATTTGTCACATGATATGTACCATATTCTTGTGTCTGTATCATATCAACACATAGTTTTGCTAAATCATATGTATAAGTTGGAGAACCAATCTGATCATTAACAACACTGACTTCACCACGTTCTTTTCCTAAACGAAGCATTGTTTTAATAAAATTATGACCATTTACTCCAAATACCCATGATATACGTATAATAAAATGCTTAGAATAATTTTCTACCGCTAGTTCTCCTTCATATTTTGTTTGCCCATAAACATTTAACGGTTCTCGTTGATCATATTCTTTCCATGGTTTATCACCCAAACCATTAAAAACATAATCAGTAGAAAAATACATGATTGGAATATCTAATTTTTGACATACCAAAACAATATTTTCTGTTCCTTCTTTATTAACTTTTCGACACATGTCAATTTCATCTTCTGCCTTATCTACAGCAGTCCATGCAGCACAGTGAATAACAGCATCAACATGTGCTTGAGTAATCACTTCATTCACTTGCTTACTATCAGTAATGTCCATTTCTTCAACATCTACGCTTATAGCTTCAATATTTCTTCTCTGACATTCCTGTACAATATCAAATCCTAATTGTCCTTTCACACCGGTCACTAAAACTTTCATTATTCTTCTACTCTTCCTTTATCTATATACATCTTTTGAAAGTAACTTTGATATTCTCCAGAAAGAATGTTTTGCCACCATTCTTTGTTATCTAAATACCATTGAATTGTTTGTTGGATACCTGTATCAAAATTATATTTTGGCTTCCATCCAAGTTCTGTTTCTAATTTTGTTGGATCAATAGCATACCTTAAATCATGACCCTTTCTGTCTTCAACAAACTTGATCAAAGATTCTGGTTTATTTAAAGTTTTTAAAATCGTCTTTACAACTTCAAGATTTGTTCTTTCATTGTGACCACCTACATTATAAACTTCTCCAACTCTACCTTTTCTCATAATCAAATCAATTGCTACGCAATGATCATATACATGTAACCAATCTCTGACATTTTCTCCTGTTCCATATACAGGCAATGATTCATCAGCCAATGCTCTTGATATCATTAATGGAATAAGTTTTTCAGGGAAATGATATGGTCCATAATTATTAGAACATCTGCTAATAGTAACTGGTAATCCATATGTTCGATGATAAGCTAATACAAATAAATCAGCTGCAGCTTTTGATGAACTATATGGACTAGATGTATGTAATGGTGTCTCTTCTGTAAAAAATAAATCCGGTCTATCTAAAGGTAAATCACCATAAACTTCATCAGTAGAAACTTGATGATATCTTTGAATCCCATAATGATGACATGCATCTAATAATGTTGTTGTTCCCATAACATTCGTTCTTACAAAACTTTCAGGATCTTCAATACTTCTATCAACATGTGATTCTGCCGCAAAATTCACAACAACATCAAATTTTTCTTTTTCAAACAAATCAAAAATAAACTTTCTATCAGCAATATCACCTTTTACAAACTTATAATTAGGTTTATTTTCTACAGGTTTACATGTCTCTAAGTTTCCTGCATAAGTTAATAAATCTAAATTAACAATCATATCTTCTGGATACTTATTAACCATATAGTGAACAAAATTTCCACCAATAAATCCAGCACCACCTGTTACTAATATTTTCATTTTATTTATCTCCTCTATATACAAATTGATTATTTGATTCTTCTAAAGTAGGACCTGTTTTATCTTTTTCTGATAAAACTGGTTCAATACCATTTAATAATGCACCCCAATCAACATTAACATATGGATCATCATAACGCATACCACCTTCAGATTCCTTATTATACACATTATCAACCTTATATCTAAATTCAACATTATCTGTTAATGTTAAAAAGCCATGTGCAAATCCCTGAGGAATAAAAAATTGTCTATGATTTTCAGCACTTAATTCTACAGAAACCCACATTCCATAAGTAGGACTTCCTTTACGAATATCAACCGCAACATCAATGACTTTTCCTCTCGTACAAGAAACTAATTTCGATTGAGCATATGGTGGATTTTGCCAATGTAAACCTCTTAGTGTTCCTTTGGTAGCACTAAAGGACATGTTATCCTGTACAAAATCAACCGTAATTCCTATTTTTTCATACTTAGGTTTAGAATATGTTTCTGTAAAATATCCACGATGATCACCAAACACATCTGTATCAATAATTAACACACTTGGTATTTTTGTTTCTGTTACTTTCATTAGTCAATATACTTCCCCTCTATAACATCTTTTAAATATTTTCCATATTGATTTTTTTGATAAAGTTGATAAGCTTCTTGTAATTGTTCAATTGTAACCCATCCATTTAAATAAGCAATTTCTTCCAAGCAAGCAATTTTTCTATTTGAATGTGTTTCAATCGTTCTGACAAAGTTTGTTGCATCAACTAAAGACTCATGAGTTCCAGTATCTAACCATGTAAATCCTTGACCCAATAATGTGACATCCAAATTTCCTTTTTCCAAATAAATTTTATTCAAATCAGTAATTTCCAATTCGCCTCTGGCACTTGGTTTAATTGATTTGGCATATTCGACAACTTTATTATCATAGAAATATAATCCTGTTACAGCATAATTAGATTTTGGTTGAAGCGGTTTTTCTTCTAATGAAATTGCTTTACCATTTTCATCAAATTCTACTACTCCAAATCTTTCAGGATCATCAACATAATAACCAAATACCGTTGCTCCTTCTGTTTTAGAAGCAGCTTGTTTTAATCTCTTTGTTAAACCATGACCATGGAATATATTATCTCCTAAAACCATTGCACAGCTATCTCCATTAATAAATTCTTCTCCCAATAAAAAAGCTTGTGCCAATCCATCTGGTGATGGTTGCACTTTATATTGCAAATGAATACCAAATTGATGTCCATCACCTAATAATGATTCAAATCTTGGTGTATCATCCGGTGTTGAAATAATCAAGATTTCTCTAATACCAGCATTCATTAAAATACTTAATGGATAATAAATCATTGGTTTATCGTAAATTGGCAACAATTGTTTACTTGTTACCATTGTTAGTGGATATAATCTTGTTCCACTTCCACCCGCTAAAATAATACCTTTCATTTTTTTCTTCCTCCAGACAGCCAAAATATAAACCATGACGTAACGTCATGGTCAAACATTATTTTATCTTTTTTGATAGCTTTATCAAAATAAAGCAAGACTATCATTCATTTTCAAAGAATTTAAGATAATTTTCTACATATAAACATTCCTGCGTCCTTTGTTATTTTTATAAAAGGATTCACTTTTTTAGATATAAAATTTTTAAAAGCATGAGCATCTTTTAATATATAATCTATTTGATTTCCATGACATGATAAGATGTAATTGCTGATATCATCAGCATTATCAACAATCAAATCATCTTGATATTTTTCTAAGGTTATATCTGTAAAAACTGATGATAAAATATCATACCCATTTTCCAATCCAAATATTTCATATAATTGAACATGAGATAGAACAATCTTAGGATTATATTCTTTTACAATATCAGTTATTTCTTTCATATGTTTTTTGCCATATGTACTACAATAAAAGATGCCTCTTTTTTTTAAAACTCTTTTGATTTCTTGAAGAACCATCTTCATATCCTTTAAATAAAATAAAACATGATTAGCAATAACTACATCAAAAGTCTCATCTTCATATGGAAGATGATGACAATCAAAACACTCGAATTGAAATCCTTCTATATGCCCTAACTCTCTTTTTGCATCATTAACCATTCCTTGAGAAATATCTGATAAGATAATTGAAGCAGATGGTATTTTTTCTTTGTTTTGTTTCCACAATTCACCATTACCACAACCAATTTCTAAAACCTTATCATTATTCTTTACTTGATATAGATTAAATAACCATTGAAACCAAGCTATCGGATTTGTTGAATATTTTTCATGTAAACGAATTCTGATATCTAAATTTGTAGAATCTTTGTATTGTTGGATTAAATCTTTTTCCATAGAAGTAAAATGAATATTTTTTAGAATATCCTCCCAATTAATTTGTTTATTTTGTTGGATATATTCTTCTGTTTCTATAAGTGATTTCTTAATTATTTTTAAATTATCCATTTTTTGATCTATCATTCTTTTTTGAAAGTCAATTGATTCTTGCAAAGATATATAATTATCATTCATAGTCATAGATTGAATATCTTCTAAAGAAAATCCTAAATACTTTAAAGACAATATTTTTTGTAATTTCATAAAATCTTTATCTGTATATAACCTATATCCATTTTCTCCAATTGTAGACGGTTTTAAAAGTCCAATTCGATCATAATATCGAATTGTTCTTTCTGATAAGTTGGTCATCTTTGCTATTTGTCCTGTTTTATAATATTTTGTCATATTCTGCCTCATCTTTAGTTTTTATTTTGCTTCTTTTATTATACCATAGGAATCATAAAAATAATGTGCGTTTTTTTCATTTTGTTCATGTAAATATACTCTAAAAGATATATAATAATTAATAGATTCATTGAAAGGAAAAAAATATGGATAGTAAAGGTTTTGGATATTGTGGACTCGCTTGTGATTACTGTCAAGACAATCAAAACTGTATAGGATGTAAACGAGGTGGTTGTCCCGAGAAAGAATCATGTAAGAATTATCAATGTTGTACGACTAAAGGATATAATTATTGTTTTGAATGTATTAATTTTCCATGCCAGGATAGCATTTTACGCAAATTAAGAATAAGAACTTTTTGTAAGTATATACAATTATATGGTGAAGATGATTTAAAAAGACAATTAAAATCAATAATGATAAAGGTGTAGTCTACCATTATCAAAATAAACATATTGGAGATTATGATCAATTCGACACAGAAGAAGACATTATCCAATTTATTCAAGGTAAATAAATGAAAGGTATACGTAAAATATAAGAGTACAGCCCCTTTAAGATTTTTTCTATTTCCTTTTTGTTTAATAGTCTTGTTGATTGAGCTTTCTTAATTCTGCCTTGTCTCTTAGATCAATGCACTTGCTTTTGCTTACTATTACATCTAAATCTTTAATTCAGGATGTGTTCCATTAATAATTTGTTTCATTTTTTTATCAAAATCTTCTACATCTTTTGAATTTCCATTAAAATACAATGACCTTTTGAATCATCTCCATAAGTATCCAATTCAATACCAGACTAAATTAAGAATTTTTCATTTTGAAAATCCAAATACTGATCTTTATCAAAACAATTGTAGTTAATAATTGCTATAACACTACATCAGCTTTACAAATTTTTTTATAAATTTGTCTTATGTTACATTTCTTTTATTACTATCACCTTTCTTACATTTTTTTGTATGGTAATGTAACTCTATTCTCATTGTTTTACCTCTTTTTTTGTTTTCATTTCATTTTGCTATTTTTCTAAGAAATATGTCACCTCTACATCAAGTGGTTAATCAAGAAAAATATTAAAAAACAAAAAAAGTCGATATTCTCGACTTGCTTTTTAATGGCAGGGGTGGCAGGAATCGAACCCGCATCAACGGTTTTGGAGACCGTTGTTCTACCATTGAACCACACCCCTATTTCTTGTTGCTAAGATATAATAGCATATAAAAAAAAGAAAAGCAATAGAAAAATTGATGAAATAATGATATTATATATAAGTATTGGAGGAATGATTATGTTTGGTTTAACAAAAAAAGAAGTCAATCAAAAAAATATTAATGAAGGATATCGTGACTATGAAAAGAATCCTGATAAAATTATGATCATCTGTATTGATGAACAAAAACATTTTGATGCTTTACATATAGATGGAGCAGAATGCTTCCCATTAAGATTAATTAATCAATTTGAAGATTACTATCCTAATAAAGATATAATATATTATATATATTCATTGAATAAATATTATAGTGAAAAAGCTTGCAAGAAACTTATCAAAAAGAATTATACAGTTTACGATTTAGGAAGCTTTACGAACTATCATGAAAAAGAAGCAGGCTATAATGCCAGAAAACGTGATCGCAGAAGAAGAAAAAAATAATCATTTTATCTGTCAAAAAACACTTTCAAAAAAATGAAAGTGTTTTTAATAGTATTTATAATGAATCTTTATTAAAATATCCTTTAACATAGTTTTAATAATTTGTTGCTAATGAATGCCAATGTCATGATTATTAATACATAATCAATGTAGAAATGAATTTTTGATTCTGAATAAGCAAAAAACTTAAATTCCATCACAAAAATTTCAATATTTTGGTTCAAATAAAGCAAACTTCTTTGTATCTGTATTGTATGAAATCCATCTTTTATTCAAAAGGTAATGTATCACAAATATCAAACATAAAACGATACTTAATAATTCATGGACAAAATTTGACCATAAATATATTTTCTGAATCACCATCTGACTGAAACAGACAGGCATTCCTTCAGATGTAGCTCAAAAAGGCAAAGAATAAAGAGGAAAAGAAAGTCAATATTCTTGACATCTTCCTGGTAGGAATGATTATCACACTTATCATTAAGGGTATTGTTTTTTAAGAGTTATAAATGATATCATAATATTATTTGAAGAGAAAATAGAGAGGCTATGGTAAGTGCATCTATTTTCTCTTTTCCTTTATTTTTAAAGATTTTAATACAAAATAACCACATTCAATTAAAAATAAAAATCAACCTTTTAATTAATTTGCAGAAACTCTAGTTGATTTTTTTAACTTATTGTACGAATTAACATCACTTTGCAAATCGAAAAAGGATGTCAAAACAACAAACAAATGAAAATAGATTATACGAGATATGTTGCTTTTTCTTCAAGACATCTTTATACAAGTATGTTACAATATAACAAGGTGGTGATCTAAATGATAAAAGATTGGATGCAATATTATCCTCGACCTCAATTAAAACGAAACAGTTTTTTTCCTTTAAATGGAGAATGGTTATTAAATTATTATCCTATTATTGTTCCTTTTCCACCTCAGGCTCAACTTTCTCGCTATCAAAATGATGTTTCTGAACATTTGCATTATCAAAAAACTTTTCAATTGCCTAAACACTTTGTAAAAAGTCATCATCATGTTATTTTACATTTTGGTGCTGTTGATCAAATAGCGAAAGTTTATCTCAATCATCATTACATTGGTGAACATTATGGAGGATATCTCCCTTTCGCATTTGACATTACTCAAAATATTAATGAAAAAGAGAACTTGCTTGAAGTAGATGTTATAGATACACTTTCCCATGATTATCCTTATGGTAAACAAAGAAAAAAAAGAGGTGGAATGTGGTACACCCCAGTATCTGGTATTTGGCAATCAGTTTGGATTGAAGTAGTACCAAATCAAAACATTGAAAATATCACAATCACTCCATCATTGACTGGTATCCATTTAAAAGTAGATACGCAATCGCCTCAATATCGTATAACAATACCTATAGATGAAGGTCAGTTTCAACAGACTTATCAAGAGAAAGAAATTGATATTGACTTATCGAAAGAAACTTCACAGTTGCATCTGTGGACACCTGAGAAGCCATATTTATATTCTCTTATCATCGAAACGGAACATGATCGTATTGAAAGTTATTTTGCTTTAAGAACAATCGAAATCAAAAATAATCAAATATATCTTAATCAAAAACCTATTTTTTTTAATGGAGTCTTAGATCAAGGCTATTTCCATGATGGATTATATATTCCAAAAAAACCTCAAGGCTACATAGAAGATGTTTTCAAAATGAAAGAATTAGGATTTAATACATTAAGAAAACATATAAAAATAGAACCCGAGATTTTTTATTATGCCTGTGATAAATATGGTATACTGGTCATCCAGGATATGGTAAATAACGGATCATATCATTGGCTTTTTGATACTGCTTTACCAAATATTGGTTTCAAGTTTCGCCCTGATTATTTTTCAGGTCGTTCTCATCAAAGAAAAATTTTTCAAAAGCACATGCAAGACACTCTCAATCATTTATATAATCATCCTTGCATTATTGCTTATACCATATTTAATGAAGGATGGGGACAATTTCAAGCTGATAAAATGTATCAACTTGCTAAAGAAATAGATCCAACACGTTTCTATGATGCAACTTCAGGATGGTTTCATCAAAAGAAAAGTGATGTTGATAGTCAACATGTTTATTTTTATCCTAAAAAACTTTCCACACATCAAAAACGTCCTTTACTCTTAAGTGAATGTGGTGGGTATACAAGAGTTATTTCTGATCATCTTTTCCAACAAGATGCACATTATGGGTATGGTCAAACCAATAGTGAAGAAGAGCTTACTAACAAAATCATCGAACTTTATGAAAAGATGGTTATTCCTTCTTTATCTAATGGATTATGTGGTTGTATTTATACACAGTTATCCGATGTCGAAGATGAAATCAATGGATTATATACTTTTGATCGCAAAATTTGTAAAGTTGATAAAGTGAGAATCAAAGCTTTATCTCAAAACGTTTTTAAAGAATTTCAAAAAATGGAGAAATATAAATGAAAAAAATATTAGTCATTGGATCAAGTGTATGTGATGTTATTATTCGTGTTCATCATATTCCTCGACCGGAAGAAGATGAAAATATTATCAGTCAAACACTTTCTATTGGAGGCTGTGCTTATAATATAGCAAGCATGTTACGTTATTTACAGGTTCCTCATACTTTATTTTCGCCTATAGGAACAGGAATCTATGGTGATTTTGTGAGAGAACAATTTTTACATAATCATATTCCGTTACTTCTTATAGCTAAGCAAAAGAATGGATGTTGCTATTGCTTAGTGGATGATAGTGGTGAAAGGACTTTTTTATGTGAACATGGAGCAGAATATTTATTTAAAAAAGAGTGGTTTGATAGTTTAAACGTTAATGATTATGATTGCGTTTATATTTGTGGGTTAGAAATTGAAGAAAAATCCGGTGATATCATTATTGATTTTTTATCACACAACCCACATCTTCAAATATATTTTGCTCCTGGACCAAGAATCAATCATATTTCTCAAAAGAAACTACAAAAACTCTTTGATTTGCATCCAATTATACATTTAAATTTATCAGAAATTTTATCATATACTCAACAAAATAGTTTAATCAAAGCAGTAAATGATTTATATAGTCAAATCCAACAATCACTCATTGTAACTTTAGGAGACAAAGGTTGTTATTATTTTGATGGAAAACAAGACATAACAGTACCATCTATGAAAGCTGAAGTTGTGGATACAATTGGTGCAGGAGATGCCCATATGGGTGCTTTTATCGCGTTTCAGACTTTAGGTTATTCAGTAAAAGAAAGCCTACAAAAAGCCAATCAGCATGCAGCAAAAGTTGTGCAGCAACAAGGTGCAACCTTACAAAAAAATCATCATCAATAAATATCCACTAGCTTAGCTGGTGGTTTTTCTTGTGCGAATAAGTTCCGTTCCCAAAACTTAGGCTGAAGCCTTTTATTTCATGCGACCTGTCTCAGTGCCTTGCACTATTTCTTGTTGTATTCCCATAATATCTTCTGTGATAAACTATATAAGTCATTTGATTATCCGTTTTGCAGTTTTTCAGACCGCAATATTATTATACATAAGTTTTTAACATTATCACTACGCTAAAGCTTTTCCTGATTCACAGATTATCTGTGGGTTTTATTGTATACAATAACAAACTTCCCTATATGGGAAGTTTGACATCAATGATGAATGATTTTTTCTACCATTTTCTTATTTGTTATAAAAGCAATAACAAGAATGAGAAAGGAAACATCGAAAGGACTACTAAACGTTAAAATAGCAACAAATAAGCCAACCAACAATCCAGCAACCTGAACAATAAATGGTTTCATTTGTCCTTGCTTCAACATACAATATTGATTCATAAGATGATATAAAGTAATATAGAAAGCAACAACAGCAACCAGTAAATCAATAGAAAATGAAATCAAATAATGTTGTGATAATAATTCTTTGACAAACATTAAAACAATATATCCACACATTGTTATCCATAAACCAGAAATCGTATATTTATCTATATTCATTTCTCTTTGTTTCTTGTTTTGCTTCATTATTTAGTCACCTTTAATTCATGTGCATTCACTTCTTCAATATGACTATTAAAGAATTCTTCCATTAAACAAATCATATCATATGTATCCTTAATACCAGCCGTTTCATATGAAGAATGCATAGCCAATTGTGGTAATCCAATATCTACACTATTCATAGAAACTTGTGACATTGCAATATTTCCTAAAGTACTTCCACCTAGTTCATCTGAACGATTTGCAAAAAATTGAACAGGAACTCCAGCCTTCTTTGCATAACCTCTCAAGATTGCAATACTTACTGCATCACTTGTATATTTTTGTCCCGCATGAGATTTCACAACAACCCCTTCATTCATATAAACGCAATTACGAACATCAGTTTTTTCAGGATGATTTGGATGTACTGCATGTGCATTATCACAACTAAACATAAAGCTAGCAGCTAAAGCACGATAATAATCTTCTTCTGTTTTGCCAATCGCTACATTAACTCTTCTTAAAACATCATATAAGAATGTAGAAGCAGCTCCTTGTTTTGTTCCTGACCCAACTTCTTCGTTATCAAAGCAAGCAAAAACATTAATTGATTGAGCATTGCTTCCTTTTAAAAATCCTTGTAATGAAGCATAAGCACATTGTAAATCATCTAATTGTGGTGATGAAACAAATTCTTCGTGTGCACCCCAAATAGCTGGTGCCATGCGATTATATAAATATAAATCAGTACCGTAAATATCATCTACAGAAACATGCAGTTCTTCTGCAATCATCTTCTTTAAATCACCAGCTTGATAATCACTACCACCAAGCAATGGTAACATATCGACTTGTTTGTTATAAGCATAGCCATCATTTACTGCACGATTCATATGAATCGCCATATTTGGTATCAAAACAAGATCTCTATCAAAACAAAGAAACTTTGTTACAAAAGAATCTTGTTCTTTAACAAGTACTCTACCAGCAATTGATAAAGGACGATCAAACCAAGTTGCACACAACATCCCACCATAACCTTCTGTATTCAATTGTGTGTATTTTCCTTTTACTTCAATCTCAGCATTTTCTTTAATTTTAAATGTTGGTGAATCACTATGTGATGCAGCTACATTAAATGAATAACGATCCAACTGATTTCCAACATTCAAAGCAATCAAGCTTGACTGATTGCGTGTTACAAAATATTGATGTCCTGGCAAAATATCCCAATGTTGACCTTCTGCTAATTCTTCATAACCATGTTCAACTAAAGTCTTTCTCATCTGATCAATAGCATGAAAAGCTGTTGGACTTTTTTTAATGAAAGCAACTAAATCTTTAGATATTTCTTTATACATTTTTATTCCTCCATTTTTTACCTATATATTATAACATATCCTTTCGGTAAACCAAAAGGATATGTTCATTTTACTCTTGATTCAATTTTTGACGCTTAGCAATATAAGGTAAAATAAGTCCTAAAAGAGTTAAAACTACTGGAGTTAAAATATTCAACAATGTTGTAAACATATCTCCCTCTTTATACATACCTAATAAGCAGCATGCAGCAGTAATGATAAAACACCATGCTCCTGCAGTTAAAGCAAAAGTTTGATTTTTAGCAAATTTATATTCTGGATTAAATTTATCTTTTGCTTTACGTAAAGCTATATATGCCACAAAAACCCATAAATAACGCAAAGGCATTGTTACAGAATTCAATTGTGTCAATTGTGTTAAAACGCCATCAGCATTTGGAACCAATGCTTGAATTAAAATGATAGCCCCTGATAAGATAACAACCATCCAAATTCCATTAATATAAGCTCCATATTTATTTTTCTTTAATAGTTGATTAGGAATATATTGACGAGTATCTTCATTATCTAACAACATTCTTAATGGTGCATCAATACTTAATACTAAAGTTGAGAATTGACCAATTGCATTACATGCAGCATAGATCATCATTAAAATATCTCCCAATCCATAATATTGACCTAACTTTTGGAATGCCCAATATGATCCATTTGCATTATATGCATCAAAATTCGCATTAACATCAGCCGGATCAAACATCATGCCCATTGCAATTGTTCCTAAAATAGCACAAACAACAACCATAATTGCTAAAGTAATCATCCCTTTAGGGAACCCTTTACTAGGATTTTCTACTTTATTAACATAAGGTGAAATTTTTTCACATCCACCTACCGCAAAGACAAGAATCGATAATGATGTAAAATATCCCATATTAAACTGTGGAATTAAGTTCTTTAAACTAAAGTCCATTTGTAAATATCCACCATTAGGATTAATGGCTGGTGCAGCAAACATCATCACAATATACAAAATAGACATAATAAACATACTTGTTCCAGCTAAAGTCGCTAATTTTTTAAGTGGATTTAATCCACGACTTGCTATCCAACAGAAAAATAAGAAAACAGCCAAAGTTGCAAATTGAATTAACTTTGTATCAAAAGTCGCATAAGTTGTTCCATTACGGAAAATCATCCAACTTAAAGCTTTTAATCCACCGCTCCCCTTACTAGCGATATAAGTCACGTGACAAGCCCAATAAGTCCATCCAGCATAGTAAGCAAGTTTAGATCCTAAAGTTTCATGAATCCATGAACTTACTCCTCCACCTGAATTTTTGAAAGCTGATCCTAATTCTCCAACCATTAAAGCATAAGGTACAAAATAAAGTGCGAACATAAGGATCCAACTAAAAATAACCTGAATACCGTTAAAGTATATAAAACCATTTAATACATTACCAAAACCCCAGACAGTTGAAAATGCCATAAATGCTAAATTATACCAAACGATTTTTTTAGAATCCGACATGATTTGACCTTCTCCTTAATAAATCATCGTATTCTCCCGAAAAACAATGTTTAGATTGTATTATTGTTCAAACATTGTTCGTCGCCTATGCATTATAACAGAAAAATGAAATATATACCAGCTTTTTCTTGTCGAATTTTGAGGTTCATAAAAGCTATGGATTTTGCATTTGCTTCAGCAAAAAGAAGATTGCATTTATCATCAATCGATTGTAGAATATAATCAAATGAAAGGGTGATTATATGACGCTCAAGAAATTAATTCCTTATTTACTTACATTTGTTATTATCATGATGATGATAGAATGTTCAATATTATTGCAGAATCCAGAAATCATTTTACCTGAAGCAGCTATATTAACAATTGGTGCTTTACTAGCCCCTAGACGTATTTGGCAGACATCTTTTATTAAAAGTGTTGGATTGATTATAATTTATTCAATTCTTGGAATTGTAATGGTTAAATTTGTTGATGTTCCTTTTTATATGAAAATCGTTGCAACCTTTTTTATGTGTTATATGGGAATGCTAATGTCACATACCAATTTTACACCTTTAATTGCTGCATGTTTTTATCCCATTATTATGGACATAGAATCTTGGAATTATTCATTGCTTATTTCTTTGATTGCTTTGATTGTTGCTGTTGTACAAATTTTTTTGCAAGAAAACCATTATCAAAAATATGAACCTTATCGTCCGATTGAAGTTCATATCAAAAAAGATGTTTGGCTTTTTATCAAACGAATGCTTGTCATCATTCTAGTAAGTGGTATAGCGACTTATTTCCAACTTTCTTTAATCATTGTTCCACCACTATTGATGGCTTTTATGGATTTAAGTTCAACTCGTACTGTTTTTAAAAAGAAAAATCCTAGTATATTTTTTATAACTGTTTTGATGTCTTTTTTAAGTGCTTATAGTCGTTATTATCTTATCAACAAATATCAAATGTCTTCATTTTTTGTAATGATTGTTATTGTACTCTTGCTTCTCATCTTAATAGCTTTGACAAAGACTTATTTTCCAGCATTAGGAAGTTTCATTCTTTTGCCTTTTGTGATTGATTTAGAATACTTACTTATGTATCCAATCATTATAAGTGTTAGCCTTTTTTCCTTTATGCTTTTTGCTTTCATTGTTTCACCACATAAACAAAAAAAATCGTTATCGACAAGATAACGATTTTTATTATATGCCAACACTCATTGTTTCTGGTAATGTTGAACCACCATCAATAACAATACCTTGAGCTGTAATATAGCTTGCCTCATCACTCGCAAGAAAAGCAGCTAATTCTCCCAATTCTTCAATTGAACCTAATCTTCCCATTGGAATTCCAGCTCTTATTCCTTCAATAACTGATGAAGGATCTTGAGCATTACTATCATTAGCGATTCCTTCGACCATTGGTGTCATGATATAACCTGGCATTATAGCATTCACACGAATATGATCTTTAACCAATTCAGCAGCTAAACCTTTCGTAAATCCTAAAAGTGCTGCTTTTGTTGTGGCATAGGCCACTTCTCCAGTATCTGCCACTAATGGTCCTGTAACACTGGAAAGATTCACAATTGCGCCCTTTTGTTGTTCCATCATTGTAGGGACAACTGCCTTAGCCATATTCCATGCTCCTTTAATATTAATATCAAAGTGAGCATCTCTTAATTCATCACTTGTATTCATAAAAGTATCCAATTTAGCAATACCAGCATTATTGACCAAAATATCAATTGTCCCATATTCTTTTATGATGTCATTGACACACTCGTGAATTTTTGCTTGATCTCTTACATCGCATAAATACCCTTTGACTTCAAATCCTTGTTCCTGAAGCATTTTTGCTGTTTCAAAAACTTTTTCATGATAATCAAGGATTGCAACTTTTGCACCATATTTAACAAAGACTTTCACAATACCCAAACCATTACCCATTGCGCCACCTGTTACAATCGCAACTTTATTCTCTAATTTCATCGTATCATCCTTTCTTTATAACTATTATAACATATCTCACGACTTTTTATCTAATTTATCAATTGCTTCTTCATATGTAGAAACAAATACCTCTTGATAACCAGATTCATCTGCATTGGAAACCAATCCATAAAATGATAAATCATCTAAAATCACAATTGCTTTTTCTTTACTGTAATGTAATTCTTTCATTAATAATTCACAAGACACTGTTTCTTCTTGTAAAAGCAATTCAATAACATCATGATAAGGATGCAAAGGTTCCTGTTTCATCCGACGATGAAACAAAGCATAAGAATTCGCTTTTCTTTTTAACTGTTGTAATTTCTGCCCATCCCATAATTCAACATCATTACTTTGAGCTAAAGACATTGCGGCAGAAGTAAAACGCTGATTCGTAACGACCACCGGAACATCACATTGATAATAAACACATCCGGCATAAGCTTGTTGAACGGCCGATATACCAACTGGCTTATGATACTTTTTACACTGAAAAGCATATTTAATATATTTATATTCACCTAAAATATCTATACCATAATCACCCGTTCTTTGAGTTAATCGCAAATGTTTAAACCCATTGCGTTTTAAAATAGCCAAAACATATTCTTCAAAATCTTCACCACTCATTCTTTCGTCAAAATCTGGTATCCAACCGAATAAAAAACCAAAAAATAACGATAAAAGAAAAGTCACAATTTTGATTATAATTTTTATGATCAAAAAAGGAATCTTGAATACTAATCGCAACATAACACTTCTCCTTATAAAAAAGATTATAACATATTCTCTCTATCTTTGGATATTCCAATAAATTTCAATATTTTTTATGAATGACTTTATAAAATGAAAAGTCATGGTAAAATAGATAAGCAAAAGGAGTGATTTTATGCTTATTACCGCCTCACATCTTACTAAACATCAAGGATCAAAATGTATAGTTGATGATGTATCTTTCACCATCAACGAAAAAGATAAAGTAGCCCTTATCGGTATCAATGGAACTGGTAAATCAACATTATTAAAGATTCTTGCTGGCAATGAAGATTATCAAGGCAATATCTTACGTAAAAAAGATTTACGCATTAGCTTTTTACCCCAAAATCCTAATTTTAATAAAGAATATACTGTCTTACAACAAGTTTATACATATATTGAAGTCCAAACACCAGAATATGAAGTAAAAGCCATTTTAAATCGTTTTGGAATCACACAGCATGATCAAAAAATAAAAGAACTGTCTGGTGGTCAACAAAAAAGAATTACTTTAGCTATGACTTTATTAAAACCTTGTGATTTATTATTACTTGATGAACCGACAAATCACCTCGACAATGAAATGATTGAATATTTAGAAAAATATTTAATCAAATTCAATAAGGCCATATGTATGATTACGCATGATCGCTATTTTCTAGAACGTGTCACATATAAAATCATTGAATTAGACCGTTCGAAGCTTTATGAATATGATGCTAATTATTCGCAATATTTGCGGCTCAAAACCCAAAGAGAAGAAATACAACAAGCTAACCAAAGAAAAAGAAAACGCTTTTTAAAAAAAGAACTAGAATGGGTTCGAGCTGGTGTACAAGCTCGATCAACGAAAAGTAAGGATCGTTTACAACGCTTTGAAAAACTGAGTCAACAAGCTGATATTCCCGAAGTTCAAAACGTTGAAATGATTTCATCATCTTCAAGATTAGGTAAGAAAACGATTGAACTCAAGCATATTTCTATGGTTTATGATAAACCTTTATTTGAAGAATTTTCATATCATTTTAAAAGATATGATCGTATTGGCATTCTTGGACCTAATGGTTGTGGCAAATCAACTTTATTAAATATTATTGCTGGAGATCTTCAACCTACTTCAGGTCAAGTGATAAAAGGCGAAACAATTAAGATCGGGTATTTTAAACAAGGTCATGATGATATGGATCCATCATTAAAAGTCATTGATTATATTCAAGAAACAGCTCATGTTTTTAATACTGATGAAGGACAATTAACTGCTAAACAAATGTGTGAAAAATTCTTATTTGATAGTCAAATGCAATATACTCCTATCAATAGGTTATCTGGCGGTGAAAAAAGACGTCTCTATCTTTTAAAAGTCTTAATGCAATCCCCTAATGTCCTCTTATTAGATGAACCAACCAATGATTTAGATATTACCACTTTACAAATTCTTGAAGACTATCTTGATAACTTTGCTGGTATTATTATAACTGTTTCTCATGATCGTTATTTTCTTGATCGAATTTGTGATCATCTCTTTATTTTTCAAGATCAATCAATCCATTACCATATTGGTGGCTATAGTCAATATATGCAAATATCACATAAAACAACACAATCTTCTCCTCAAACATCAAAGAAACAACTTTATCGCCAACAAAAAGTCAAAAAAGTGAAACTCACTTATAAAGAAAAACAAGAGCTTGAAGCTCTTGAAAAAGAGTTACCAAATTTAAATATACAATTAAAAGAAATCGATGAACAAATGAATGGAACAATAGATTATCAAATCATTCAACAATTAACTCAAGCTAGAGAAAATTTAGTTTCCCAGATCGATCGATTTGAAGAACGTTGGCTTGAATTATTAGAAAAACAAGAAAATGGGAACTAACCCCATTTTCTTTATTATAAACTTTAAATGGCATCGTTTTCCTTCTGAAATAAAGAATTTAATAATGTTACTGATGCCATAGCATCTTCGCTATAATAATCTGCACCAATCGCATCAGCAATATCTTGTGTCAAAACTGCTCCTCCAACCCATATTGGACATGTACAATGAGCTTGGCGAAGAGCTTCGATTGTTCTTTTCATATTTTCTACTGTAGTTGTCATTAATGCACTTAAACCAATCATTTTAGGTTGATATTGATGATAAGCTTCAACAACCTTTTCTACTTTCACATCCTTACCCAAATCAATAACTTGATAACCATAACTTTCTAAAACAATCTTCACAATATTCTTACCGATATCATGAATATCGCCTTCAACCGTACACATCATAATAGGACCTTTCTTTTGACCGGCAATATGAAATGTTGATTTGACGACTTCAAAAGCCATTTTTGTAGTTTCAGCCGATTGAATCAATTGTGGCAAAAAGATTTTATGATTCTCATAATCATCACCTACTTGATTTAATGCAGGAATAATCATGTGATTGATGACTTCCATAGCTTCATGTGTTTCAAGCACTTCTTTTGTTTTGGCTTGAATATCTTCTTTTAAGCCATAAATAATCATCTCTTGCAATGAAAATGAAGAAAGTGTGACTGGTTGTGTTGTCGTAACTTGCGATTGATGAGCAATATAATGAACACTTTCTTTATCAAAATTATATAATACATTATAAGCATCAATTGTATCCATCAATTGTTGATCTAAAGGATTAATGATTGGTAGATCCAATCCTGATTGCAGTGCCAACGTTAAAAAAGTACGATTCAATAAAGGTCGATTAGGTAGCCCAAAAGATACATTAGAAACACCTAATACTGTATGAACACCACATTCTGCCTTAACTAATTGCATAGCTTTTAAAGTTTCTTGCACTTCTTTTTGTTGAGCTGAAGCTGTCAAAGTTAAGCAATCAATAATAATATCCTTCTTATCAATTCCATAAGTTTGTGCCTTATCGATTATTTTTTTAGCAATTCTCACTCTTTCTTGAGCATAAAGTGGAATGCCATCTTCTAATGTCAAGCCAATCACAACACCACCATATTTTTTCACGATTGGAAAAATAGCATCCATGACTTCATCTTTACCATTAACCGAATTAATGAGAGGTTTTCCATTATAATAACGACAAGCCTGTTCAATAACTGCCGGTGATGAAGAATCAATCTGTAATGGTAAATTGATAACTTCTTGTAATAACTTTATAACCTTTGTCATTGTTGAAACTTCATCGATCCCTGGTAAACCAACATTCACATCTAAAACATCTGCTCCTACTTGTTGTTGTCGAATACCTTCTATAACATATTCGTCATAACGACCTTCCTTTAAAGCTTGCTTTAACTTTTTCTTTCCTGTCGGATTCAGACGTTCCCCACAGACAACCACCTGTCCTTGAAAAGTTACGGTTTGATTTTGACTTGAAACACGTGTATATTTTTGCACCTGATGAGGTGTTACAAATAAAGGTGCAACTTCTTTTAAAGTAGCAATAAAGTCTGGCGTTGTTCCACAACAACCTCCAACAATACTGACACCTTCTTGCATATATGTTATCATTTGAGAGGCAAATGTTTGTGGCGTCATTTCATAAAAAGTTTGACCATCTCGTAAAATTGGTAAACCGGCATTAGGTTGAATTAATATAGGCGTAGAAGAAGTTGTGAAAATCTCTTCAATAATTGGTTTTAACTCTTGAGGACCTAAAGAACAATTCACTCCTAAAGCATCAACGCCTAATCCTTCAACCACATTCACAAATGTTGTCGGATCACTCCCCGTCAAAGTACGACCATCGGCTTCAAAAGTCATCGTCACAAAAATCGGTAAATCACTGTTTTCTTTAACTGCCAAAATACCGGCTTTCACTTCATAAAGTGATGTCATTGTTTCTAGCAAGACAACATCTACCTCATCTTTAACAGCTAAAACTTGTGAAGCTATCATTTCATAAGCTTCATCAAAAGTCAATGTACCTAAAGGTTCTAAAAGTTGTCCAATAGGTCCGATATCTAAAACAATATAAGCTTGTTTATTCATTTCTTGACATGCTTGTTTCGCATGACGAACAGCTGCTTTCAATAAATCACAATAACAGTATCCACTCTCTTGCATTTTTAAAGGATTACATCCAAACGTATTCGTCGTCAAAAAATCGGCTCCTGCTTGTAAATAGCGTTTATGAATATCTACAATAATCTCAGGATGAGTC
The DNA here is from genome assembly GCA_964434915.1 of uncultured Coprobacillus sp. Lineage (GTDB taxonomy): Bacteria > Bacillota_I > Bacilli_A > Erysipelotrichales > Coprobacillaceae > CAYSWW01. The sequence continues at coordinate 2,020 of CAYSWW010000012.1, read as the reverse complement.
ATGTTATAAACTTCTGGAATCTCACCGGCTTTCATCCCTGCAGCTTGAAGCTGAGTCCCCATTCCACCATCAAAGATAAGTAATTCTTTCCCTAATCTTTCACGTAACATCTTTGTCCTCCTTTTCTTAAAATGCAGTTTTCTTTACATATACATGTCATACATGATTTTGTTGCAGTGACTCCTAACCCAATGATTCCAAGCATTGATTTCATCGGAATAAAAAGACCACTTTTATTGATTGAAACCCCGATCTTTTTATCGATTTGTAAAACGCGTGATAAAGGTTGATTAAGTTCCAATGATAAATCCCCATATCCTGGAGCAAAACGAAATGTATGTCTCCCTAAATGAAGTGTTTTTTCATACTCATCACAGCATTCTTCTAAATACCAACTGCTAACTGCATCAAAAACAATTGCTTTGGTCATATCAATATGTTCATAATATTTAATCTGACGATCAATTTGGATGCCTAGCGTGCATGCAATAACAAGACACTCTTGGCAATCTTTAAAATAAATCTCTAAATCATGTGATTGAAAAGGTAATTCTAGCTCTTGAATCATTAATGGCTGATGTGTCAAAGTAAATCTTTGCACAACAGTCTTAAATTGAGCCATTTTTTGTACTTCTGAAATACATTCATCAATAAGCTGCCAAGTTTTATCATCAACATCTTGAGAACACTGTAGATATACCAAAATGTTTTTTTTATTCATGATTTAATTCCTTTAAAACTGTAGGAATATTATTAAAAATAGCTTGAGCAATTTCTGGTTTATTCATTGTATAAATATGAATACCATCAACCCCATTCGTAATCAAATCAATAATTTGATGTGTTGCATAATTTATTCCAATTTCCTTCATTGCTTCAGGATAATGATAATAAGATTCGATCATTGTTGATAACTGATATGGAATAGACGTTCCGCACATCTTTGCAGTGTGTAACAAAGATTTCGAGTTCGTGACTGGCATAATACCTGCAATAATTGGAACATGAATTCCCTTCTTTCTTGCTTCTTTTACTAATCTATAATAATAATTATTATCATAAAAAATTTGGGTAATTAAATACTCAGCTCCGGCCTCCACTTTTTCTTTTAATGCACGTAAATCATCCTCAAAACATGATGCTTCCTGATGAACTTCAGGATAACAAGCCCCTGCCAAACAAAAAGTATGAGGAAATTCCTGTGAAATGAATCTATTTAATTCTTTTGCATAATGGAATTCCAACTGACTTTTGTCGATAACTTGATTACATGGATAATCACCTCTTAAAGCCAAAATGTTTTCAATATTATTTTCCTTTAATTGTTGACAAACTGTTCTTACTTCATCATGTGTTGCAGCAATACAAGTTAAATGCGCAACGGATTCTATTCCATATTCATTTTTTATCTTTGAAGCAATTTCTACTGTTCTTCCTTTTGTTGATCCTCCGGCACCGTAGGTTACACTAATAAAGTCAGGCTGAAGCTTTACTAATTCTTCTACTGTATGATAAATTGATGAAATATCCCCTGTCTTATTTTTAGGAGGAAATATTTCAAATGAAATTGTTGCTTTGTTTTTTAATATTTCTGATATTTTCATGTTTGATGCCTCCTATTCTTTGTAACATTTTATAATATAAAAAAAGAATAGTCAAAAACTATTAAGACTATTTAAAATAACTGTGGGTTTAGAGTCGCTGCAAAATAACTTGTGGTGACTTTTATTTGCTATTTACAGATTATGGGGTTAAGATCTTGATAAGATATTTAATATATGATTATAATTAGATAATAATTTATAAAAATATAGATAAGATTATTAGTGTTGGATCTAATTAAGTTGATAAGATTAAATGATATAAAGGAGAAAAAAAGGATAGAAATCCACTCTCTTACCAAAAGACTTCTATCCCTAACCTATACAATTATGATAATACTAAAGTTTAAAGATAAATGCAATAAAAAAAAATAATATTAATCAAAAAACTTACAATAAAATTATCAAACAATTCACTG
>CAYSWW010000011.1:0-23073 GCA_964434915.1 uncultured Coprobacillus sp. | reverse complement strand
ATAAAAAAACAGGACATAATCACAAAAAATGAATGCAAAAAACCGAAAGTCAAATGTTCATATCTTGTTCATATTGATAAGTTATATTAAGGATGTCAAGAAAGAAAATTCACAATGACTCCCTTGAAATAGTGCTTTAAAAAAGAATCGAATTTATTTCGATTCTTTTTCGTTATATGATATAATGCATGAGAGAAAATTAAATTGATGGGGGGAGTTTTGTTTGAAAAATAATATGAAAGCAGCCTTTATAGCATCGGTTCCAGTGATGATGGGATATATTGTGTTAGGAATGGCTTTTGGAATGCTATTAGAAAGTAAAGGCTATGGTATAATATATGCATTGTTAATGAGTGTTTTTATTTATGCAGGTAGTATGCAGTTTGTCACAATTAATTTGTTAACAGCATCTGCAAGTTTAATGAGTGCCGCTATCATGACATTATTAATTAATGCAAGACATATGGTATATGGTTTATCAATGATTAAGAAATTTGAGGGAATGGGAAACTTAAAACCTTATGTGATATTTTCTTTGACAGATGAAACTTATTCTTTATTGGTTGGAAAAGTTCCTGAGAATGTTGATGAAAAGTATTATTTGTTTTTTGTATCATTGTTTGATCAATGTTATTGGATTATAGGAAGTGCGTTGGGTTCATTGATTGGATCAATGCTGAGTATCAATACAACAGGTTTGGATTTTGCAATGACAGCTCTTTTTGTTGTTATTGTTGTTGAACAGTTTATGGCTAGTGATAAACATTTTTATACATATTTAGGTTTTGTGATTAGTCTGGTATGTTTATTATTATTTGGTAGTGATGCGTTTATTATTCCTTCTATGCTTGCTATTTTGACAAGTTTATTGATAATATATAAGAAAGGGGATCAAATACATGCATGAACTATTGTTGATTGGTGTTGTAACTCTTGTAACTATCTTAACTCGAGCTCTTCCTTTTATCTTATTTAAAAATAAGAAAAGTTTATTTATTGAATATCTTGGAGATATTTTACCATATACGATTATGCCGATGCTTGTTGTGTATTGTTTAAAGAGTGTCGATTTATTGAGTGGATATCATGGGATTTGTGAAATTCTTGGTGTGGGAACTGTTATCTTGCTACATTTATGGAAAAAAAATACATTGATTTCAATTTTTGGCGGGACATTGGTTTATATGTTATGTGTACAGGTTTTATTTGTTTAGGAGGTTATATAATGCGTGAAAATATGAAGTATGATACGAATGTATATCAATTAAGAGAAGATTGTCTAACAAGAATGTTAGAAATCATTTCTCAACAAAAATCACATCGTGATGGTGGAACGGTCTTTTTTGGAGATTCTTTGACAGAGTTTTTTGATATTGAAAAATATATGGGAGAAATTGATAATAAATATAATTGTGGTATTCGTGGAATCACTTCTGATATGTTGCTTCATTTTCTTGATGAAGGAGTGATAAAATATCACCCATCACAAGTTTTTATTATGATTGGAACAAATGATTTGGGCAATACAATCATGGCTAGTCCTCGTGATATTGCTTTAAATGTTAAAGAGATGGTTGAAATAATCCATTATAATTTACCAAATTGTCGTATTCATGTATTGAGCTGTATTCCATGTTTAGAAAATTTGCATGGTTATAAAGCAACTCATAAAGGTATTCGTAGTAATGATGTTTTAAAAATGATTTTTAAAGAATATAAACGTGTTATTCCTTATGAATATGTTCATATGATTAATGTTTATCCAGCTCTTTGTAATAAAAAAGGAGAACCGATTGAGAATTATTATGTAGATGGATTGCATATTAATGATCAAGGCTATCAAGCTTTAAGTGAAGAAATGAAAAAGAATTTATAGGAGGATGTTATGCAAAAATATTATGAATTATCAACAAGAAAAGGAATGATGAGAGGCTTTTTTCATATTCCGCAAGCGGATAAATTTCCTGTTTGTATTATTTTTCATGGATTTACAGGATGCAATACTGGAACAAAATTTTCATATACTCAAATATCTCGTTTATTAGAAAGTCAAGGTGTAGGAACGCTTCGTATGGATTTTTTAGGATCGGGGGAATCGGATTTGACTTTTAAAGATATGACATTTCAAGATGAGTTATCATGTGCGTGTTTGATCTTGGAAGAAGTGTTAAAGATGGAAGCAACGACTGATGTATATTTATTAGGACATTCTATGGGTGGAGCTATTGCCAGTGAAGTTGCGAAAATGTATCCACAAGATATTCAAAAAATGTGTTTGTGGGCACCAGCTTTTAATTTTCCTGAAACGATTGCGTATTTAAAGGAACATGTGCCTCAAGCAGAATCTTATGATCATAATGGTTTTGAAATCTCAAATCAATTTGTTGAAGATATTATATCAAGAGATTTTTATCAGAATTTAGATACTTATCAAAATGATTTGATGATTATACATGGAACGAGTGATACAACTGTACCATTTCAAATATCTGAAAAATATTTAAAAGGTTTTCATGCTGCGCGTTTTTATCCTATTCAAGATGCAACACATAACTTTGATAGCTTAGAACACATTCAAAAGGTCATTGATTTGACTTGTGCTTTTTTAACTGACACTTTAAAATAAAGTGTGTTTTTCATTGAATTTATCAACGATAATTTATTATTGTGTTTTGTTATAATTGTGTTATAATCAAGAGGTCGAAAAGGAGTGCGATGTGAATGAATAACATTAGAAATATTGCAATTATTGCACACGTTGACCATGGGAAAACAACTTTGGTTGACCAATTATTAAAGTTATCTGGGACACTAAAGGGTAATGAACAAATTGCAGAAAGAGCAATGGATAGCAATGCGCTTGAAAGAGAAAGAGGAATTACCATTCTTGCCAAAAACACTGCTATTAATTATAAAAATTATCGTATTAATATTATGGATACACCTGGGCATGCTGATTTTGGCGGCGAAGTTGAGCGTATTATGAATATGGTAGATGGTGTTTTATTGGTTGTTGATGCATATGAAGGAACAATGCCACAGACACGTTTTGTTTTAAAGAAGGCTTTAGAGGCTAAAGTTAAACCGATTGTTGTGATTAACAAAGTTGATAGACCAGTGATACGTATTGATGAAGTCATGGATGAAGTTCTTGAGTTGTTCATGGAATTAGATGCTGATGATAATCAATTGGATTTTCCAACAGTTTTTGTTTCGGCTTTAAATGGAACATCTAGTTTAGATTCTGATGTGACAACACAGGTTCATAATATGGATTGTTTATTTGATATGATTATTAAGGAAGTTCCAGCTCCATTGGTTGATGAAGATGGTGGATTACAATTCCAGCCTGCTTTATTAGATTATAATGATTATGTTGGACGTATTGGAATTGGTCGTATTCAAAGAGGGAAAATTAAGCTAAATGAAACAGTTGTTTGTTTGCGTGCTGATGGAACAAAGAAACAGTTTAGGATACAAAAATTATTCGGTTTCTTAGGATTGCACCGAATTGAAATTGAAGAGGCAAGTGCCGGGGATATCGTGGCAATTGCTGGTTTGGCTGATATTGGAGTTGGTGAAACAGTTTGTAGTTTAGGACATGAAGAACCATTGTCTTTATTACATATAGATGAACCAACTATTCAAATGGTTTTTGGAACAAATACTTCTCCTTTTGCTGGTAAAGAAGGAAAATTTGTCACAGCAAGTAAGATAGAGGATCGTTTGTTTAGAGAAACAAATCGGGATGTTTCGTTAAAAATTGAACGAATACCTAATAGTGAAGAATGGATTGTTTCAGGTCGAGGAGAATTACATTTATCAATTTTGATTGAGAATATGCGTAGAGAAGGTTTTGAATTACAGGTTTCTAAACCTAAGGTCATTGTTAAAGAAATCAATGGAGTGAAGTGTGAGCCTTATGAAGAAGTCTTTATTGAGGCACCTGATGAATGTATTGGTAGCGTTATTGAATCTTTGGGATTTAGACATGGAACATTGGAAAATATGGAATCTGATAATGGTATGACAAAATTACATTATATTATTCCTTCACGTGGATTAATTGGTTTTATGACTAACTTTTTAACAATGACAAAAGGATATGGAATTATTAATCATTCATTTATTGATTATCGTCCTATGGAAGGTGAAACAGTTGGTGAAAGACAATTAGGAGTTCTTATCTCTATCGATTCTGGTCAAACAACAGCTTATGCTTTAGGTGGTGTTGAAGATCGTGGTGTTATGTTTGTAGGACCAGGTGTTGATGTTTATGAAGGAATGATTGTCGGAGAACATAGTCGTGATAATGACTTGGTTGTCAATGTTACGAAAGGAAAGCAATTAACGAATACTCGTTCATCAACAAAAGATTCAACAGTTGTTTTAAAGAAACCAAGAGTATTTAATCTAGAAGCTTGCTTAGATTATATTAATGATGATGAGTTGGTGGAAGTAACACCTCAAAATATACGTTTAAGAAAACGTTTATTAACTGAAACTGAAAGAAGGAAAGCTTTTACAAAGAAAAACGGATAATTTTGAACAGGAAGATATAAGATTATATATTTTCCTGTTTTATTTCATAAATTTTTTAACGAAGTCAATATTCTTTACATAGATATTAATAGATGATATACTCGATAGAGTAAGGGGGATATCTATGAAGAAATTACAAGGGTTAGAAGAAATAGGCTTGACTGTTGATAAGAAACATGAATGTGCTTATGGAATGGTAGATGGATACAAGTTCATTGTGACTTTTCATCCACAAGCTAGACAATATTCAATCATAACATCAGTCAAGACGCAGAATGAAACGGATACTTTATCGCAATATTTAGAAACTATGGATAAAGGAACTTTTATTAATTGGATGTCATATGCAAATGAAGTCGTGACAGTTAGCGTTAAAAATGATAAGCATTTAACAGTTTGGGATTTAAATAAGATGATGAAAGATATTGCCACATTTGCTTATCAAAATGGATATGTACAATGTTGTCATCATTGTCATGAGGAAACAGCAGTAGACGCTTGTTCGTTAAATGGACAAAATGATTTAATGTGTTCACATTGTTTATCACAATTCTCAATCAAAGCACCTGAGCCAAAACCAATCAATGTACCTTTAGGAATTTTAGGAGCGCTCATTGGCTCTTTGATTGGAGTTATTGCCTGGCTTGTAATTTATAATATGGGATTTATAGCTGGAATTACTGGATTTATTATGGCTGTTTGTTGTTTTAAAGGGTATGAAATGTTAGGTGGTCGTATTGATCGTCAAGGTTTATGGATTGCTTTGATTATTGCGGTTGTTATGTTGGCTGTTGCAGAAATGTTATCTTTGGGATTCGAAATAATGTCTGTATATAATGATTATTATGATATGGGATTAACGATATTTGATGCAATGCAAGCTGTACCATATTTTTTAGGTGATTCAGATATTCTATGGGCAGTGATAAGAGATTTGGCTTATGGTTATATTTTTATGGCAGTAGCAAGTTTTTCTTATATTAAGAATTTACATAAAATTGTCGCAACAGATGGTGTTATCGAAAGAATGGGTAAGTGAAAATATGGGGATTATCAACAAAAGATAGTCCTTTTTTTCACTATTTTTGAGAAAATTTTGAAAAAAAGTTTGTTAAAATCTACAAAAAATAGAATTAGATTTGCCTAAATGAAAAAAACGTGCTATAGTAAACGAGTAAATGATAGGTCAATCTTGAAAAATGATTATATTCATTTATAATAAATTTAAAGGAGGGTACATAATGAAACTTAAGTTACAAGTACAATTTAATAATAAAAACGTTGAAGCAACTGATATTGAGAAATTAGCTAAAGAAGACGCTAAATCTAAAGGTGTAAAAATGACAACTATAGATACATTAGAAGTTTATTATAAGCCAGAAGATAATTCTGTATATTATGTTGCTACAACAAAAACAGGTGAAGTTGTTGGCAACAAAGAACCATTATTCATCGATTAGTCTTCTATGACTAGATAATATATCTAAGACAAGAGAACCTTTTTAGGTTCTTTTCTTTTATGAAAACCATAAAAAAACAATGTTATTCCCATAAAAGTATGCTATACTATTGTGCTATAGAAGGAGGTTCATATGAAAAAAATATTGGTTTTTATAACGTTAATGATCTTATTGGTGGGATGTTCCCAAAAAAAAGAAGAAACAACATTTATGTTACCATATGATGATACATATTATGCATTATATAATCAGGATGGAGAACAATTGACTGATCCTTTATATAAATCATTTGAAGAGATTGAAGATATTGGGTATATTATTACTGATGAAAATGATCAAGTTGGATTAATTTCTTTAAATGGAAAGGAAATCATCCCCTGTGGTGATTATGAAACTTTAGAATCAACTAGTCAAATGTTCTACGCAACAAAAGAAGAACAAGAAGAAACTGATGATGTTCAAGATGAAGAAGATAAGGATGAGCAAGAAGAAACATCACTTTTTCAAAATTCGAATCTTTATATTTTAGATAATGATGGCGAAGTTCTATATAGTGCTGATGAGAATACTGGAATTATGAAAAGTGGGTTACCAGTGATTCAAACGGAAGACCAATATATTGTTTTGTATCAGCAAGGAGAAGAATTATATCATGATCAAACAGCAGTTCAATATGCTTATCAGGGTGAAATGAGTGCAATTATTGGATTTGATGATGAAATGACGCTTTTTGTTTTCTTCGAAGATAGTGATCAAGATGATATTGAGATGACAATTGAAGGACAAGGAACATATAAAATTATTGCTGAAAGTGTAAGTGGTATTGTTTTAAATGATGAAGATGCCAAGAGCATGATTTATGTTGATTTAGCAACACAAACTTCATATCAATATGATATTGCAATTCAAGAGGCTACGTTTGACGGTAGTACAATCTTTTTGAAATATGATGACCAGGTTTATATTTACCAAGTGGGTGAAAAACCGGTAAAAATGAATACTTACTTTTTATCATCGTCAGCATATATCATTCACTCTTCTGACATATATGGACCTCATACAATTTATAGTAATATGGAACAAGTTGCAACATTAGAAAATTGTCAATTATATCCGATTGCTCAAAGAATTTATTCAGAAATATTCCCAGTATATGTTAAGGATGAAGGTTATCAATACTATAATTTCCAAGGTGAAAAAGTGATAGATCAATCTTATATATATGCAAATCCATTTGATGATTGTAATACCGCTATTGTGCAAGTATCTGATGATGGATATACTCTTATTGATACAGAGGGAAATATTTTATTAGAAAATGAATATTACCAGATAAAATACATCGGCAGTTCATATTATGCGATATATAATGAAAATGGAACATTTGGTATTGTTAATAATAATGGAAATGAAGTTTTTGCAATGGAATATACATCTCTTCCTGAAACACCAATTGTAATTGGAGAAGGGTATAGTTATATGTTGTTGACAAAAAATGGTAGATCTTATGTCTATGATATGAATGAAGATATGCAAGAGATTCTCTCTCAAGAGGGTGATATTGTATACAATGAAAAAGGTTATTTTCAAATTGGTGAGCAGTATTATACCCTTGAGGGTGAACGAATTGAGTAAAAGGAGAGTATATGGAGTATTTATTTATTTTATTAGCCCTATTTATTGGTATGTTGTTGTTAATGCAGTTAATATTTTTTGAAATTTCACGAAAAAATATGCTTAAGGCTGGAAATATTCAATGGTTTCTAGCTTTAAGTAAGCCTTTCTCTTATCATCGTGCAGGATTTATTATCTTTATTTGTGTATTGTGTTATATTTTTTCAGGTGGAGAAGATATGTTCACGCTTGAGTGGTTTTTATTTCTAATCTTATTTGTTGCGATGGGAGTCGTTGCAGATGTAGTAGTACAGTATTTAACTTCTATATATAGTAAAAAGAGATGCCATAAACAAATTCAAGAAGCACTCTTATTGGAAAATGAGCTATTAGAAATTTCACAGACAGTGACGCAAGATTCATCATATGAAGAGTCACCTCAACAATATGATGAATTGCAGATTTTAAAACAATATTTAACACCTCAAGATCATCTAGCAGTTATTAGTATTGATCAAGGTAAATTTGTAAGTGAATTAGATAGTTTACCGGAAGTGACCTATGTTGTAGAACCTTATGGTGAATTATCAACAACTGAAGCAAAGTTCGTTGATAAGCCAGTCAAAGTGACAAAGTTAACATCATCAGGACAATTACCATTTAAAGATAGTAAAATGGATTTGGTTTTATGTGAATATACTAATTATGATAAAATTGAAGTTCAAAGAGTATTAAAAAATAATGGATATTTGATCATTAATCAAAGAGGGACTTCTCATTTAAAAGAGTTAAGTGCGATGTATATGTCTTTTGGTATGAAAGGGTCTTGGGATGCATATTCATGCGCTGATACGTTACAAGGGATTGGATTGAAAATTGTTGATAAAATGGATGATTATGGAACAATACGTTTCCATAGTATTCAGGCTATTCATAGTTATTTTATGGAAACATCACCAGATTTCGCAAATATAAACAAATATAAAATGTTTTATTTAAAAGCTTTAAAGGAAATAAAAGATAAAAGCTTTTTTGAGATGTCAACACATCGATTTTATGTTATCGCACAGAAGTTAGCTTATGCATAAATTATTTAAAAATGAGAATAAAGATTCTTGACAAAAAATATTTTGAACGATATGTTTCTATTTCACAGCACAAATAAATAACAGCACTCAAAAAGCATAACGAAAAAGAATAAATGGTTATGCTTTTTCATTTGTTCAATTGTTCCTTCAAGAACCACTTCTATCAGTCTGTAACTTTGTCTCTATGTAGCTCTTGATCCTTGTAAAGTATTGTGCGCTTAGTAGGCAAGGTGTTAATCTTTATAGAATTTCAGACATGCTCTGTTTGTTGACATGTATTACCCAGTGAACAATCTTCAGCCTGATGATTTCCTTCTGCAATTTTCTGTCAAATTAAATTTGGATATGGAACCCTCTCTTGGACTTATTTGTCCATGTGTTAATTCTTTGATAATGGAAGCTGTCTTACTGATGGAGATCAAGAGTGTCAATGCCAAGTGTTGAGCTGCATAACTTTTTTTATTTCTGCTTATACTATGAATAATAACAACGGTATATTGAAAGCGCATAATTTTCTTTACGAAAACTATGGAAAAGTGATTGAAATGTGATATAATAGGTTTATAAATTATTAAGGAGGAGTCAATAAAATGGCAGAAAAATTATCTTTCGTAGTTTCAGATCCAGTTGGATTACATGCTAGACCTGCAACTATCTTAGTAAATCAAGCTAGTAAGTTTACTAGTAATATTAAATTAAGTTACAATGGTAAAGAAGTTAATTTAAAATCAATTATGGGAGTTATGTCTTTAGGTGTTCCTACTAAAGCAACTGTAGAAATTATTGCTGAAGGTGAAGATGAAAAAGATGTAATTGCTGCAATTGCTAAAGTTATCAAAGAGCAAAAAGTTGCTGAATAGGAGATTCATACGAAAGAATAATAAACAGGGAGTTTGAAAAAACTCCTTTTGTTTTTATTTGAAATAGATGATTAGTTATTGATTTTAAGATAGTAACATTATATAATATAAATAATTAAAATAATCTTTATAAAAGGAGAGGGATTATGTTAAGAATAGAACATTTAACAAAGACATATGATCGTTTTAAGGCTGTTGATAATTTGTCTTTACATATTGAAAAAGGACAAATTTATGGTTTTATTGGCCATAATGGGGCAGGTAAGACAACAACAATAAAAGCTATTGTAGGTATTTTGCCATATGATGAGGGAAGTATTATTATTGATGGAAAATCTTTGGAAAAAGAGCCATTGGAATGCAAGAAAATTATCGCATATATTCCTGATAATCCTGATTTATATGAATATCTTTCTGGTATTCAATATTTAAACTTTGTAGCAGATGTATATCAGGTATCCCAACAACAAAGAGAAAAGCTGATTCAGCAATATGCTGATATGTTAGAACTAACATCTGATTTGACTCAACCAATTAGTGCTTATTCGCATGGAATGAAACAGAAATTAGCGATTATTGCAGCATTTATTCATCAACCAAAGTTGATAATTATGGATGAGCCATTTGTTGGATTAGATCCTAAAGCTTCTCATTTATTAAAGCAATTAATGCTTGAGCATTGTGATGCTGGTGGTGCTATATTCTTTTCTACTCATGTCTTAGAGGTGGCAGAAAAATTGTGTGATGGTATTGCAATCATTAAACAAGGAAAATTAGTCGTAAGTGGACGTACTGAAGATATTATTGGTAATGAGTCATTAGAAGATGTATTTTTAGATTTGGAGAACGATGATGCTTAAGACGTTGATTAAAATTAGAATAAAGGGTATCTTATTAAGACAAGTAAGGAGTAGTAAAAAGAAAAAAGGATTAGGCATAGGGAAAATGATTTTAATGGCCCTTTTGTTTGGATATGTTGCTGTTGTATTTGCATTAATGTTTGGATCATTGTTTTCAACATTAATACAGCCTCTTTATATGATGGGAATTGATTGGGTATATTTTGCGATAATGAGTATTATCATTATCATGTTATGTTTTATTGGAAGTATATTTTTGACTTATCATGAAATATATGAAGCAAAGGATAATGAATTATTATTGGCAATGCCAATAAAAAATAGAGATATTTTATTGAGTCGTGTTTTTAGTGTTTTAATATTGAATTATGTTTATGAAATATTAGTTGCAGCACCAGCGTTATTTATATATGTCAAAGCATATGGAATTCATATTGTACAACTGATTATGTTTATGATAGTTTTCATTACATTACCATTATTTGTTTTGGCATTGTCTTGTTTGTTTGGATGGATACTTGCTCAAATACTGACACGTATAAAAATGAAGAATGTTGTTGCTATTGTTTTATATTTGCTTTTTATGTTTGTTTATATTTTATCTATAAATTTTATTAATCAATATATTGCATGGTTAATTGCTAATGGTAAAACAATTGCTTCGGCAATTGAAGGAGGACTTTTCCCAATTTATCATTTAAGTATTGCATTGCAAGATGAAAATATTGTGAGTTTCATTATTTATTTACTTTGTGCTTTAATTCCTTTTATTGTTGTTATTTATATTTTATCGATTCATTTTACAAAATTAGCAACTATGAAACCGCAAATGAAAAAGAAAGTTTATGAAGCAAAACCCATGCAAGTTCAGTCTGTTAGAAAGGCATTATTGAAAAGAGAATTGAAACATTTTACTTCGAATGCGATGGTTATGATAAATGGTGCAATTGGGATTGTCGTTTGTATTATTGGGGCTGTTGCAGTTATTGTTTATGCAGATGATATACATGTTTTTTTAGCATTGCTACCAAATATGCAAGAATATATTACACCTTTACTTTGTTTAGTAGGTATAGGTGTTTGTTCAATGAACATGGTGAGTGCTTCTTCTATATCTTTAGAAGGTAATTGTCTTTGGATATTGAAGGCTTCTCCTGTTGCTACGAGAGATATTTTAGATATGAAATTTGCCTTGCATTTGCTTTTCTGTGTTCCAGCCGGAATGATATTTTCATTAGTAACAGTGTTTGTTTTTAATGTTCATTTTTGGAATGCTTGCTTGGTGATTTTGGCACCAATCTTATTTACTATTTTTATTGATTTATTAGGTTTATTGTTAAATTTATGGAAACCAAAATTTGATTGGATTAATGAAACCGTCTGTGTTAAACAAAGTATACCAACAATTTTAACAATGTTTATTTCAATGGGATTGGCTTTTGTGGTTACCATGATTTATGTTGTTGCTTTTTTAGATATTTTATCAATTCATGTTTATATGTATTTTATTTTTCTGTTATTTATTATTGCTGATGTTTTTCTGATGTATTTGTTGCATACATGGGGAGTACATAGATTTAATGAATTATAAATGATTGTTTTCAAGCGTTTGCAATCTATTTCTACTAAAGATTTATAAATAAAGAAGAAGTAAGTCCAATGTCATTAAGTTAAGATGACAATATTTAACCAGGAATTATATGAAAATATATTTTTCCTGGTTTTTTAATATTTATTCAAGCTAAAAAAGTGTAGTCTTGAAACTACATCTGTCAAGGTATATAATGAACTATGTCAGTTATATCTATAGTTAAAGCATACGACAGTCTTTGCCTTGACATGTCGCTTGTATTTTCTGTTGGGTCGAATTGGCAGAATCTCTTTAGCTATCAGATGTTCTACAGGTGGATTCTTTCCACCTTTTTTTCTTAGAAATTCTCTGATGATATGTATATTTGTTTCTGTCCTTTTTAGGAATCTTTATTTCCTGTACAATCTTTTGACAGAAATTATACACAATCATACTTGCATAGATTTCCTGCTGTATCAGTTTTCTTTTCTTGGCATGTAATGCATTGAGTCCAATGGCATACTTCAGTTCTCACTCCATCTCATATTGTAGATTTCACAAATTTCTTCCCTACTTAAATTAGTAATGACGGTTTCATAAGTATCATCAAATATTTTGAATCTCACAACTCGGCAGTTGAACTCATTCTTTATCCATAAAATCATCTCATTGATTGAGTAACAATTTTATATATTTCAGGACAGACTTTTGTCATTTTTGTTTGTTTTAAGGTTAACATTCTAAACACCTCAACATCAAATTCACCATCAGGAAAAGGAGCCAATGATTGAGTGATATTTGATTGAGAGTCGGTATTCTTAACATCTTCCTGGTAGGAATGATTATCACACTTATCATTAAGGATATTGTTTTTTTAAGAGTTATAAATGATATCATAATATTATTTGAAGAGAAAGTAGAGAGGCTATGGTAAGTGCATCTATTTTCTCTTTTCCTTTATTTTTAAAGATTTTAATACAAAATAACCACATTCAATTAAAAATAAAAATCAACCTTTTAATTAATTTGCAGAAACTCTGGTTGATTTTTTTAAATTAATGTACTAATCAACACTATATCAGGATTGACACAGAATATAGAACAGACATCAGAAAGATTTTTGATGTTGTGAAAAAGAACGTTTTTAAGGTGTTTATAGTTATTCATGTTCAAGTACCTCCAACATATACCTATAAACAATTGGCCTATTATCAATACAGAAATTGATAATAGGCCGCACACTATCATATCAATGTCAATACTTTCCTTTGAAAAATAACAATATAATCCTCAATTATCATTAAAATCTTAACTTAATGACATTGCCATATGTGGGACTTTATTTTTTAAATTGGAAACGATAAGATTTTATATTACGAATTAATTTATATATTGAAATCAAATATATCATAATTAAAGCTCCAACTACAAAACAATTCACTAATGTGTAATTAATATTAACATTAAGTGGTAGTAAGTAATCTGCTAAGAAGTTTGAATTAAAGACAAACACAGAAAGTGAAATAATCGTGAATAAATTGATAACTGAACTATATTTGATATATTTCTTTGAATATATTTTTTTTGTCATATCAATAATATAATCAACAAATATAATCATAATAAATGGTTGAAAGAAATAAATCATTAAATGAATCATTTGATATGTTTGATTCTGAATCTGTAAAATAATATCTCTAGAGAAAAAAGTTGTATAAGCTATAAAAAATAAAGCAAAAATAATCATTAAAATTGTTTCAGCCATATGATGAGGATAATGAGATTGATGTGGTAATTGATAAAGTTTTTCTAATGACCAACTGACATCATGTATTTGATTGACAGGAGCTTTTTTATCTAGGATAATTAATGCAATAAAAGATATCAATGCAATACTTCCCATAATAATAAAAGGATGAGATAAAGCCCATGATAAGATAGGGAAGTCTAAAGAAACAGGTAAACAGTTTAATTGACCTAAATAATATAATGTTGAAAAGAATAAATAAATACCTGAGACAATAAAAACAATTTTTTCAATAAATGTAGTAATTTGATGATTATAAATATGTATAATGAATGGCCTATATCCATAACTTAAAGCAATGCTTCTAGGATGACCATAATTAACTAATAAATCTTCTAAATCATCATAATGATTAACCGAAGAAAGAATATGATCTTTTAAATCATAATATACTTTTTTCTTTTTTGGACCAAAAAAGTAAGAACATACAGCTCCTAAATATCTTTCTAATAAATCGTTCATATTCTCAACCTCATTTCATTCATATTTTGATTATATCATAAAAATGTAGTAAAATAATACTAATTCATAAGAAAGAAGGCATAAAAGGTGAGAGTTAATAAAGAAAAGGTCAAACAAATTTTAACAGATGTTGCGCCAGCAACATTGGTGGCTGCAACAAAATATGTTGATGTTGCAGAAATAGAAGAATTAGAGAAATGTGGTTGTTTGTATTTTGGTGAAAATAGAGTACAGGCTTTTTTGGATAAATATGAAAAGTATCATGGAAATGGCCATTGGCATTTTATTGGAACTTTACAAAGCAATAAAGTTAAATATATCATTGATAAAGTTGAATTGATTCATTCGATTAATACATTAAAACTTATTCAGGAGATAGAAAAACAGGCATCTAAACATCAAATACAAGTTCATATTTTGTTAGAAGTAAATATTGCAGGTGAAGAGAGCAAACAAGGATTTGCACTGGAACAGATAAAAGAAGCAATAGATCTTTGTCTAAAGTGTCCTCATATTATCGTAGATGGACTCATGATGATGGCACCTAATATTGAAAAAGAAAGAACGCGTATATATTTCAAAAAAACAAAGCAACTTTTAGAAGACTTAAAGACACAATATCCTCAATATCCACTCAAAGAGTTATCAATGGGGATGTCACAGGATTATGAAATTGCCTTACAAGAAGGGGCTACAATAGTAAGAATAGGAAGAGCATTATTTAATGAATAGAGGAGTATATCCCTCTATTTTTTAGTTAAAAAAGAAGACAAGATTTTACCTGTCTTCATTCATTAAATGATAAGCAATACTAGCGAAAATACGTGGTCCTTTCTCAAGGATCTGTTCATCAAAATCAAAAGAATCGTTGTGTGGTAATGAAACAATCGGAGTCAAAAATTTCATATATGTAGCTTGTCCACCATGAGCTAGAACACTTTCCATCATGTAAGAGAAATCATCACTTCCACCTAAAGGACTTAAATTGTGAGGTGGTAATTGTAAATCAGGCATGTATTGCATACAAATTTGACGAATACGATTCATTAAATCTTCACTACAATCTAAAGCATAAGCTTTACCCGCTTCTTTAATTTCTACAACTGTATCATGCATCAGTGCAGAAGCTTGGATAATATCTCTGGCATAAATTTCCATATAGCGATTTAATTCGCTTGTTATACCACGGACTTCTATTTCTAACTTGGCTGTTTCCGGAACGACATTACGACCCGTACCTGCCTGTACAGTTCCAACATTCACACGTGTTTGTCCATCACTATTTCTTGGAATAGAATGGAGATTTAAAATACAGTTAGCGGCAGAAAGTAAAGCATTTTTTCCAAATTGAGGAGATTCAGCAGCATGTGTAGAAACCCCATGATATGTGACATCTAGTTTTGTTGTTGCAAATGATTCATTCATACCAAAATATAAATCATAAGGCTGATCTTCTTTTGGCATAATATGTGCTGCATAAATATAGTCAACATCATCTAAAAAGCCGCTTTCTGCAATACTTCTGGCTCCCATAACCCCTTCTTCGGCAGGTTGAAAAATTAGTTTAATTGTACCATGAAGTTGTTCTTTAATATCCATAAGTATTCTGGCAGTTGTTAATCCAATAGCAGTATGACCATCATGACCACAAGCATGCATAGTTCCACGATGTACACAGGCAAAACCATTTACGAAAGGAAAATGATTGGACGAAGATTCTTCTATCAATCCTAAAGCATCAATATCAAATCGTAAAGCTATCGTAGGACCATCTCCACATTCTAAAATACCAGCTACAGCTGTCATTCCCATTTTCACTTTTTCTAAATAATATGGATTTGTACCTTCTTTTTGAGCACGACGATAATTAAGATGGAGAATGGTATCGGGGGGTAATCCCATACGAACTTCTTTCTTCATAATATCTTCACCAACAAGCACTTTATAATTCAAATGTTCAAGTTCAGTAGCAATGAAACAAGCTGTCCTTGTCTCTAACCAACCTCTTTCGGCATATTTATGAAGATCTCTTCTGATTTCAATTGTTCGAGGATAATATTGTGATGATAATTCTTTTATTTTTTGATCCATAAATCCACTCCCTTTTTATTATTTTAACAATTTCGAAAAGAAACATCAATTTGAATCAAAGGTTCATATAAAATCAATTCGATAAAAATTGACAAACAAATAAGGAAAAGGTAAAATGCTCATGGTGTGAGGTAATGATAGATGGATTATAAAGAATATGCTAAAGAATTAATAGATTATATTATTATTTGCGAACATAATAATCGTACATTACGTAACAGCATTTATGAACTGGCAAGAGGTGAAATGGCTGTATTGACCTATTTGATGGAAGAAAAAGATGGGGCTTGCGCACAGGACATTAGTCAACGTTTTCATATCAATACCTCGCGCGTAGCAGCAGTATTGAATAGTTTATGTAAGAAAAAGTTTATTGATAGATGCTCAGATGAACATGATAAAAGAAAAATTCATGTTTATATTACGCCTTTAGGCCTTGCATATGTTCATGAAAGAAGAGCGTATGTAATGAAACATATTATGAATATGATAGAAGAATTGGGAGAAGATGATACGAAAGAATTGAATCGTATTATGAAAAGGATAGCATTATTGTCATCACTATCCGAAAAAGATGAGCAAAGCCATTGAAATGAATTTCACATTGAGTTAATATTTTTATCGTATTTTGTTGTGTAGTGAGGTAATATGACGTATTTTGTTGAAAGGAAGATGTTATGAAATATTATTTAGGTATTGATGTCGGTTCTACGACAGTCAAAGCATATTTAAGTGATGAAAAGGATCAATGTTTATACTCACATTATGTGAGACATAATTCAGATGTAAGAAATACTATTTTGGCATTATTACAAGAAATAGAAGAAAAGTACCCAGATATTGATGTCTATCCTGTTATTACAGGTTCTGGTGGTTTATCCATTTCAGAGTCTTTACATGTGAAGTTTGTACAAGAAGTGATTGCTTGTACAAAAACGATTGAAACATATATTCCAGAAACTGATGTAGCTATTGAGTTAGGTGGAGAGGATGCAAAAATTACATATTTTGAAGGTTCGCTAGAACAAAGAATGAATGGAACTTGTGCTGGTGGAACAGGAGCATTTATTGATCAGATGGCAACATTGCTTCAAACAGATGCAACTGGATTAAACGAACTTGCAAAAAAATATCGTCGTATTTATCCGATTGCATCTCGTTGTGGAGTTTTCGCTAAAACAGATATTCAGCCATTGATTAATGAAGGAGCACGTAAAGAGGATATTGCTGCTTCAATATTCCAAGCTGTTGTGAATCAAACAATTAGTGGTTTAGCTTGTGGGAAACCTATTAAAGGAAAAGTGGCATTCTTAGGTGGTCCATTATATTTCCTTGAACAATTACGTCAACGTTTCATTGAAACATTGGATTTAAAAGATGATGAAATCATCTTTCCAGATCAATCACAAATGTTTGTAGCAATGGGAGCATGTTTAAATGCGAAAGATCTTCAGGATAGTGTTTCTTTAAAACAATTGATCCAACAATTGAAAGATTTAAAAAATCAAGGAAATGAATCTTCTCATACATTAGAACCTTTATTCCATAATAATGATGAACTTGAAGGATTTAGAATCAGACATCTTCAAGCGAAAACAAAAAAGAGAAATATAAAAAATTTTAAAGGCGATATATATTTAGGTGTCGATGTTGGTTCAACAACATCAAAAGTCATTCTCATTGATAAAGAAGGTGCAATACTATATTCATATTATAGTTCAAATCAAGGGAATCCTTTAGATTTAATAATGAAAATTATGAAAGATGTTTATCATATGATTCCTGAAGGATGTCAAATAAAAAAAGCAGGTGTCACTGGATATGGCGAAGCATTAATTAAAGCAGCTTTAAAAGTAGATATTGGTGAAGTTGAAACAATTGCTCACTATACTGCTGCTAAACACTTCGAACCAGATGTTGATTTTATTCTTGACATTGGTGGCCAAGATATGAAGGCTATTACAATTAAAGATGATGTGATTCAAGATATTACATTAAACGAAGCTTGTTCATCAGGATGTGGGTCTTTCTTAGAGACTTTTGCTCATTCATTAGGATATAGTATTGATGATTTTGCAAAGAGCGCTTTACTAGCAGAACATCCTTTGGATTTAGGAAGTCGTTGTACAGTTTTTATGAATTCTAAAGTCAAACAAGCTCAAAAAGAAGGAGCAACGCTTGCTGATATTTCCGCTGGTTTATCTTATTCAGTTATTAAGAATGCTTTATATAAGGTTATCAAGTTAAGAAATAAAGAGCAGATTGGTAAGAATGTTGTTGTGCAAGGTGGAACATTCTATAATGAAGCTGTGTTGCGTGCTTTTGAAAAAGAAGCCGACATGGAAGTAATTCGTCCAGATATTGCGGGATTGATGGGTGCTTATGGTATGGCAACGCTTGCCATGGAAAGAGATGATGGTCAAGGAACGACGCTTTTATCATTGGAAGAAATAGAAAAGTTAACTTATCAAAATACCATGAGAAATTGTGGGAAATGTACAAATAATTGTATGTTGACAATTACATCTTTTAATGATGGGCGAGAGTATATTAGTGGAAATAGATGTGAACGTGGTGCAAATTTACCATTGCAGTCTAAATCGCTACCAAATTTATTTGATTATAAATATCGTCGTGTCTTTAGATATCGTTCATTGCAACAAGATGAAGCAATGCGAGGAACTGTAGGAATTCCTAGAGCGTTAAATATGTATGAAGATTATCCTTTCTGGCATACGTTATTAACAGAACTTAAATTTAGAGTTGTGTTATCTGCAAGATCAACAAAAGCAATTTATGAAAAAGGAATTGAATCTATTCCAAGTGAAAGTGTTTGTTATCCTGCTAAATTAACACATGGACATATTGAGAATTTAATTGAAAAAGGTGTTAAGTTTATTTTCTATCCTTCAGTGGTATATGAAAGAATTGAAAATGAAGATGCAGGGAATCATTATAACTGTCCGGTTGTCGGTTCTTATCCTGAAGTGATTAAGAATAATGTTGATAATCTTGAACAAAAGAATATTAAGTTTAAGAATCCATTTGTTTCTTTGAACAACCCTAAAACATTATTTAATGTTTTAAAAGAAGAATTAAAAGAATTCCAGATTGGTGATAATGAATTACATAATGCGATTGATAAAGCTTATGAAGAATTAGATCATTGTCAACAAGATATTCGTGAAGAAGGTCAAAAGGCCTTGAATTATATGCATGAGAATCATTTGCAAGGAATTGTTTTAGCAGGTAGACCTTATCATGTGGATCCTGAAATCAATCATGGTTTAGCTGATTTAATTACAAGTGAAGGTTTTGTTGTTTTAAGTGAGGATAGTGTTTGTTATTTGGATGAAGAACATTTAAAATTACGTGTTGTTGATCAATGGACATATCACTCACGTTTATATAAAGCAGCTTCTTTTGTATCAGCACAGAATGATTTACAATTAATTCAATTAACATCATTTGGTTGTGGATTGGATGCTGTTACAGCAGACCAAGTTGCAGAAATATTAAAGGCAAGAAATAAGATTTATACATTAATAAAGATTGATGAGGGTAGTAATTTAGGAGCTATTCGTATTCGTATTCGTTCTTTAAAAGCAACAATTGAAAAGAAAGATGAACAAATAGATCTTTCTAAGAAATATGAACCAACAAAAGTGCCTTTCACAAAAGAAATGAAAGAACAACGTTATACTATTTTATGTCCACAAATGTCACCAATTCATTTCCAATTTATTGAAAGAGCAATGAATGTTGAAGGATATAATTTTGTTGTATTACCATCAGTTGATAAAGATGCCGTTGAACAAGGTTTAAAATATGTCAATAATGATGCATGTTATCCAAGTATATTAGTTACAGGACAGATGATGAATGCATTAAATAGTGGACAATATGATCTTAATAAAGTTGCTTTGATTATTTCACAAACAGGTGGAGGTTGTCGAGCTACAAACTATATTGCCTTTATTAGAAAAGCATTGAAAGATGCCGGTATGGAACAAATTCCAGTTATTTCAGCTAATCTTGCTGGACTTGAAAGCAATCCGGGATTTAAGATTACATATTCTCTTGGAAAGAAAGTTGTCATTGGAGCAATGTATGGAGATTTATTTATGCGTGTGCTTTATCGTGTTCGTCCTTATGAAAAAGTCAAAGGTTCAGCTAATGCATTATATGAATCATGGGTTGAAAAGTGTCAAAAGAATGTTGAAAATGGTAGTTTGAGAGAGTTTAAAAAGAATGTATATCAGATTGTCAAAGACTTTGATGAATTGGAATTATTGGATATTAAGAAACCAAGAGTAGGATTAGTTGGAGAAATCTTGGTAAAATTCCATCCAACTGCTAATAATCAAATTGTTGATATTATTGAATCTGAAGGAGGAGAAGCCGTTATGCCAGATCTTATCGACTTCTTCCAGTATTGTTTCTATAATACATCATTTGAGTACGAACATTTTGATGCTAAAAAATCTTCTGTAGCATTATGTAATTTTGCGATTAAAGCGGTTGATTTCTTAAGAAAAGATATGATTAAAGCATTAAAACAATCAAAACGTTTTGATCCACCACATCTAATTGATCAAATTGCTAAAAAGGCGAGTGAAATTGTATCAATCGGAAATCAAACGGGTGAGGGATGGTTCTTAACTGGTGAAATGATTGAGTTGATTGAGGAAGGTGCTCCAAATATTGTTTGTATGCAACCATTTGCATGTTTACCTAATCATGTAACAGGTAAGGGTGTTATTAAAGCGTTACGTAAAAAATATCCTCAAAGTAATATTGTTGCGGTTGATTATGATCCGGGAGCAAGTGAAGTTAACCAATTAAATAGAATTAAGTTGATGTTATCAACAGCATTTAAGAATATGAAGTAAAATTCATATTCTTTTTTTAGAGTAATAATTTCAATTCTTGTAAATTGGAAATCGTGTAGGTAATAGGAATTTGTAATGTGTTGGTTAAATGATGGGGATTGATCCAACATGTGTCAATGCCAGCATGGTAACCACCTTGCATATCACTTGATATGAATCACCGATAATTAAAGTACGCTTTTTATCAAAAGAAGGAATTCTTTGAAAACAGTAATCAAAAAATTCTTTTTGTGGTTTTTGATAGCCAGCATCTTCAGAAACAAAGATATCTTGAAAATAGATGTCTAATCCACTCTCTTGAAGACGACAATGTTGGGATTGAGAAACACCATTTGTGACAATATATAAATGATAGTGTAAAGATAATGATTGAACAATTTCTAAAGCATGGGGCAGTAACTGACTACCATGACTGAGTTGTTGGCGATAAGCATCTTCAAATTGAACACTATCGGCTGCGATATGAAATTCTTCAAAAAGTTTCACAAATCTTGTATAAACAAGTGTTTGCTTATCAATAAGACCTTGTTCAAATTGTTTCCACAACAAAGCATTCATCTTTAAATACCTCTTTTCCATTTCATCAGAAAAAGGAATATCAAAAAGTTGAAAAGTTTGATGTAAAGCTTGATGCTGAGCAGCATCAAAATCTAATAATGTTCCATCTGCATCAAATAAAAGAGCTGTATATTTTGACATAGTTATCACCCGATTTTTATTATAAACAAAAGCTGTACTTTTTTTCAAGATAAAGCATAAGATAGAATGGTGATACAATGGAAATAAAACCAACAAAGGCAACAACACAAATTTTAACACTCATGATTAATGAAAAACCATTAGCATATGCTTGTGTGATAGGAGACAACATTTTTGGGACAGTTTGTTTTTATCCTTATTTAAAAGGATGTATTTTGGTTTATGAAATCAATGGTTTACCTCGAGGTGATAAGAAAGGGGTATTTGGCTTTCATATACATGAAGGAGAGACTTGCATCAACGATACAATGACACCTTATGAAAAGACTAAGAACCATCTTAATCCAACAAATCAGGAGCATCCTTTTCATATAGGAGATTTGCCATCTTTGTTTGCAACGCAAGGAATGGCATGGGGTGTCATCTATATTGATAAATTTAAACCTCAAGATATTATTCATAGGACGATTGTTATTCATGCAGATGCAAATGATTTTCATACACAACCATCGGGTCATTCAGGAACAAAGATTGCTTGTGGTGAAATTTTAAAATTTCAAAAATAAAATGAATAAATAATTTGAATATGTACATGATAAAGATATGGAGGTCGTCAAGATGAAAAAATTAATCATGGCTATGATATGTATAGCAGTATTAACAGGTTGTACAAATGGAGATGAAACAACAAATAACGATACAAACAACACTTCAGAAAATACGAATGACACAATAAATAATGTTGATGATACAACAACAAGTTGGTTTGGTAATTTTGAAGATGCTTTACAAGCAAATGAAATAACATATTCATCAAAAACATCGTTAGATGCATCATCTATTGGTGGAATAGAGGGGTACCGTTATGTAACTGAAAGTGGAAATATTGATATCTATCGATATGAAGATGGTGATGATTTTGATAAAATTGTTCAAAATCAGAAAATTAGTTTAAATGGTACGGATTATGATGTAGAACTCAATGATCACTATGTGATTGTCTCAGATGGTTTATCAGATGATATTCTTCAAATTTTTAGGAATTTATGATGGAGCAGAATTGCTCCATTTTGTTTTATATTTTTAAGAAATCCTTGTAAAAATAGTCATATATTATCCATAAAAAGT
>CAYSWW010000010.1:0-23333 GCA_964434915.1 uncultured Coprobacillus sp. | reverse complement strand
CTCAACCATATTATCATTTCTCCTCCCTTTTGTAAAGTCTTTTTTTTATTTTTTTAAAAATTTTTCATCCTTCTCTTTTCTCTCCCTTTTATCGACTCTTTCTCTCCTTTGTTTTTTTATTTTCTTTATAGACTTTCGCTTAAATCTCTTATTTATAGTGCATAGCTTTATCTATCGCATCAATAAATGCAAATCTAATCCCATTTTTCTCTAAACTTTCTACACCTCTAATTGTACTTCCACCGGGCGAACAAACTTGATCTTTTAATATTCCAGGATGCAACTTTGTTGCAATTTGCATTTGTCCAGCTCCTAAAACAGTTTGTGAAGCGAGTTTATATGCCATCTCTCTAGGCATTCCTTCTTTTACCGCACCATCTGCCAAAGCTTCAATAACCATATAAATGAAAGCAGGTACACATCCACTCAATGCACCCCCGACACCCATTAAATGACTAGGTACAATTTCTATTTCACCAATAGCCGAAAACATCCCTTTCACAAAATCAAACTCTTCATCAGTTAACGAATGTTCTCGTTCAATCAACGACATTCCCTTTAATACTCTTGCTGGAGTATTTGGCATAACAAAAATATGTCGTGTAGAACTATCAAGAATTTCATTATATTTCTTAAAGTCATATCCTAAAGCAATAGAAATTAATGCTTTATTTTTCAATTCATTTTTTAATGGTTGTATAACACTTTCAACAACTTGTGGTTTTACTCCAATAAAAACCATTTCACTATTTTTAACCACATCTAATTCATTTTTAGCAATTACCAAACCATACTTTTGAATATCATTTAACTGTTTAGAATTAATATCATAAGCCATCATCTCCTGACCACTTATAAACTTTGCCTGAACAATTCCTCGTACGATCGCTCCTGCCATATTTCCCATACCTATAAAGCCTATTTTTTTCATCGTGTTGTCTCCTTCAAATATAGGGTAAAATCATTAAAGATTTTACCCTTGAATACATCATCTATATAAAGAAAAGCTAACAAACTGTTAGTTTATAACTTTCTGTTTCTTAAAAAAGCTGGGACATCATCATCTTCTTCTTTTACATCAAAAACTGATGGACGAACAGTTGATTCATACGCTGAAGTTTGTTTTGTTGATGTTGTTGTAGCAGGTTCTTCATCTTCTTCAAATCCAGTAGCAATAACTGTAACAATCACTTGATCATCTAAATTGTCATTAATAGCAACACCTAATACCGTATTCACATCATTTCCTACAGCATCACGAATTGTTGCAAGGGCAGTATTTGCATCATACAATGTAATATTTGTTCCGCCAGTGACATTAACTATTGCATCCTTTGCTCCAGCAATTGATACATCTAATAAAGGCGAAGATATTGCACGCATAGCAGCTTCTTCAGCTTTATTTTCCCCATCACTCATCCCAATTCCAATCAACGCTGAACCACGATCCTTCATAACTGAAGATACATCAGCAAAATCCAAATTAATAAATGCTGGAATAGCAATCAAATCTGTAATTGTTTGAACACCTTGTCTTAACACATTATCTGCTTCTCTAAATGCTTCAGCCATTGGTTTTCTACCAATCGCTTCTAACAAACGATCATTTGATACAACAATAATAGAATCAACATTCTCTCTTAATTCAGCCAAACCACTCTTTGCCTGTCTTAAAACCTTAGGCCCTTCAAAAGTAAAAGGTGATGTCACGACCCCAACTGTTAAAGCCCCTAACTCTCTAGAAATTTTCGCAACAACTGGTGCAGCACCTGTTCCAGTACCACCACCCATACCAGCAGCAATAAATACCATATTTGCTCCTGTTAAAGCTTGTCTAATCTCATCTTCAGTTTCTAAAGCCGCTTTACGTCCGACTTCCGGATTACCTCCAGCACCTAATCCATGCGTCAACTCACGACCAAGTACAATTTTATTTTCTATATCAATTCCTTTTAAAATTTGCGCATCTGTATTCGCAACATAAAAGTCAACACCTTTTACACCATCATTTGCCATTCTAGCAACTGCATTGCAGCCACCACCACCAACACCAATGACTTTAATTTTCGCAACTTGAACAAAATCTAAATTACTATCCATATTTCTATCCTCACCTTTTATATTAATCTTCCTCACTAAAGAAATTCTCAATTATTTTTGAAATTTTGCCCTTCTTTGTCTCACTATGAATGGGTTTTGCTTTTGTTAATCCTTTAAATCTCATACTCATCGTACTAGAAATGTCCGGTAAAATCATTGAAGGAGCCATTCTTCCTAAAATTTTAGAACGTTCATTCAAATAAAACATCATTCCTAAACATGCCACAAAAGACATATCTCTTGCACCAATTGTATCAGGACGATATGTACGTACAGCACTTTCTAACACTTCACTTGCTACTCGATTAATTTCAGGAAGCTCTCCTCCGCCTCCCACAATCACTGTTTCATAGCTGCGCCCATCATTAATAACATCGATTTTTGTTTTAATGATACTCATAATATCACGAACACCTTCATCTATCACATGAGCTAAATCTCTTTGGGTATAGTGTTTTTCTTCACCATTATGACACGTTGTATGAATAATATCTTCATCTCCAATTTGAAGATCACATGTTCCATATTTCACTTTATAGACTTCTGCTTTATCCATTGGAATTTGCCATGATGAAGCAATTTTTCTCGTTAGATCATAACCACCAACTGAAGCTTGTGCAATATATTTCAAGTATCCTCCTTCAAAAAAAGCAATTGTTGATGACTTATAACCAACATCAATCAAAATAGCTCCTTCTTGAAGATAGACTGTATCGAAAGCTTCTTTGGCACATGCATAAGCATTAATCGTAATATCAAGAACCTCAACTCCAGCCTTTTCAACTGCACTTATATAACTATAAAGAAGTTTTCTCTTTGTTGTAATAACCAAAGATTCAGCTTTTAAAGATGCTGATCTCATTCCAATAGGAACTTCTTTAACAGCCCTTGTATCAAGTTGAAACAATATTGGTATAACCGAAACAACTTCTTCCTCACTATCACGTTCAAAACGTTTGGAAAGTTTCAATGCCCGAACAACATCTTCACTTGTTATTTGATCTAAAGGAGAATTAACCTTAGTAATCCCATCACTTTGATATAAATGAGTAGAAAGTGAAGGAATACACAATGCTATACTCGTAATTGTTGCATTCAATGTATGTGAAGCATCATCCAACAATTGTTTAATCTCACTAACGACAGTTGGCATACTTTCGATTCTTCCTTTACGAATACCATGACTTGTTACCTTTTTTGAAAACAGAACATTAATATTCGCACTGACAACCTCTCCCACCAGAAGTTTTACGGTTGCACTTCCTATATCTAACACTGCATAGATATCTTTCATACTGTTTCTCCTTTAAAAATCTTTCTCAACTATTGTACCATAAAATTTGTCATAAGAAAACACATAATCTTGAAACAACAAATGTTTTTTCACGAAAAAATGTATCTTTTTTTCATCAAGATACATCATTCACATTTTTCTTTATAGACATATTTTCCTTCAAAACTAAACACACAACTATCACTATATGCAGTCATAAAAGCTTCATAATCAAAACGTGATAATTGATCAACCATATCTTCCAATCTCAAATATAAAATCTTCCCATTATTCATTATAAATTCTAACCTTGTTTCATCCGCTTCCTTAGGAGCATAAATAATATCACTTGTTTGGCTTTTTATCAGCTCTGGGATTTGAACATATTCAGCTGCAAACTCCTTTAAAAATTCAACATCCTCAAATTCCAACAATCTCGGACAACTCTGCAATGACTGAATCACTTCTTCATCTTCCGTTTCGCTCACGCCACCTAATTCATCTATCACATATGTGACATCATCAATTACACAATAAGCTATACGCTCAGCTTCCTCAACTTCAATTCTTACATTTCCTAATAAATCTTTAGATACATTAACCTTTTTGATAAGCGGTACTTCTTTAATATGTTCTTCAACTTTTTGCGTCTGTAAGAACCAATAAATTGTATCATCTGAAATAGCCGCATATTCAAGAATCGTCTCTGTCGATACTTCCTCATTACCAATCACTTTAATTGACTGCACTTTAGAATAATCACTAAGAAAATATGCCATAAGTGAAACAGCAAAAATCAGAAACAATATCACTTTAACTCGTCTTTTAAGTTTTTTTTTCTTCTTAATTTTTAAAATTTTTTCAACTTGATTTTCATCATGCTCATTATAATAATACTTCTGTGAATGAGCCATACTAATCACCTACTCCCAGTTGACCAAAATTACTTCCTTCTCTAATACAACACGAAAACGACTAAAAACAGTTTTTTCAACCAACAGAATCAATTCTAAAATATCTTTAGCACTGGCATAACCATTGTTAACAATAAAATTAGAATGTTTAGGAGAAACCTGAGCTCCACCAATCTCATATCCTCTTAATCCACACTCATCGATATACTTCCAGGCTGGTTTTTCCTCAGGATTTCTAAAAACACTTCCTGCACTTGCAAAATTCCAAGGCTGTGTTGACATTCTTTTCTCTTTACGATTATCTAAAACCACCATGATTTCATGAGGATCTTTAGGTTGCAATGTAAATGTTGCTTCCACCAAAATCCAATCGTGATGCTTTTGTAAAACAGAAGAACGATAACCAAATTGCATATCTTCCTTAGATAATGTCATCAATTCACCTTTTTCATTCAACACCAAAGCTGATGTAAATACATCTGCCAAACAATATTTATAAGCACCAGCATTCATATAAATACCGCCACCAATAGTTCCAGGAATCCCCCCCATAAACTCAAAGCCTGATAATCCTGTTTTCGCTGCTTCATAAGCCAAATAAATCATTCCAACACCAGCTTCTGCTTTAATCTCTAATCCATTTATATGAATTTTCTTAAGACCTTGTCCAAGATAAAAAATAACACCTTCATATTCTTTATCAGAAAAAAGCAAATCAGATCCTTTTCCAACAACCATATGTTTCAATTGTCGTTTGCGACAGTATAACAATCCTCTTCTTAAAGCTTCCACATCTTTAATATTGATAAAAAAGCGTGCCGGTCCTCCTACTTTTAAAGTCGTATGTTTATACATTGGTTCATTCTCTAATATTTCACCTAAATCTAAATCAACCAATTCATAAAATATTTGATCATAATCCATATTTATTTCCTTCCTAATATCTTTAATATTTCTTGATAGATTTCTTCACAAGCATGAGGTTTCCCCAAAGCTCGTGCATTCTTTTGTAAATCTCTTATGACTTCATCATGATTCATCAAATATCTCACTTCTTCAACAAATCCTTTTGCTGTTAGATCCTTTTCTAAAATCCATCTAGCCGCATGAGCATCTATTAATTCCTTGGCATTGTATTCTTGATGATTAGCAACAACATAAGGACTAGGAACAATCAATGAAGCTGCCCCTAATGCCGTAATTTCAGATAAAGTCGTTGCGCCAGCACGTGAAACAATCAAATGACATGATGCAATCAAACTTGGCATATCTTCAACATAATCAACTAAATGTATAGATTCATTTAAATCAGATAATTCTTCTTTCATTTCTTCATAATAATTTTTACCAGTGACATAAATCACATCATAGGCATCATGCTGCAGTTCTCTTAATGCAGCCTTCATAATCTCATTAACTGTAGAAGATCCTAAACTTCCCATCACAATAACAACCGTCCTATGTGAAGCAGGAACATGATAAATCTCATGAATATCCCTTAATTGTTGATGAGATGCAACACTTGCTCGTGGATTTCCTAGCAAAACGGTTTTTTCACTAGGAAACTCATTATAAGCCTTTTGATAACAACATACAATCTTATTAACTCTTTTAATTAAAATTTTATTCGTCAAACCAATAATTGAATTTTGTTCATGAATCATGGTTGCAATACCCATACGTGATGCTGCCAAAACAATAGAAGCACTTGGATAACCACCAAAACCAATCACAATATCAGGTTGAAATTCTTTCAAGATTTTTTTAGATTGATTTAATGACTTCACAAAAATCAAAGCATTCTTTAATTTCTGCAATGGATTTCCAACTAATCCCTTCACATGCAAACCACGATAATCATATCCGAGTTGAGGCACAACTTGTGATTCTAAACGATCAGTCGTCCCAACAAAAAGAAACTGTACCTCCTTATCTTGCTTCTTTATATATTCAACAAGAGCCAAAGCTGGATATAAATGTCCACCTGTTCCTCCAGCACTTACAATCACTTTCACCATTATCACTCCTCATTATGTCCTTATTATAACACACAATTTTTTGATTTCGAGATATTAATTAAAATTCCGATGCTCATTAATGTAATTGTTAAACTTGTCCCGCCGTATGACATCAATGGTAAAGTGACACCTGTAACAGGGAATAGCCCTACAACAACTCCTAAATTAATTAAAGTTTGAATACCAATCATAGAAATAATACCAATCATCAGTAAACTTCCAAATAAATCTTTGACATTTTGACTCACTTTTAAAACAGTCTTAAACAATAACAAATATAAACCAATTAATATAACGCCTCCAACAAAACCAAACTCTTCAGCCACAATAGCAAAAATAAAATCTGTTTGAGGTTCTGGCAAATAAAAATGTTTTTGAATACTTTTATCAAAGCCTACCCCTAATAATCCTCCTGGTCCAATCGCATATAAAGCTTGAATTGCTTGAAATCCACTACCCAACGGATCTTGAAAAAGATCCAAAAATGACAAAATTCTTTCCATACGATATGGTGCCGACAAAATCATCAAAACAATACCAATTACTCCCAAAGCCCCTAAAATCACAAAATAAATAAACGGAAAAGGAGAAACAATAATCATAACAACAATACT
Source organism: uncultured Coprobacillus sp. (assembly GCA_964434915.1). GTDB lineage: Bacteria > Bacillota_I > Bacilli_A > Erysipelotrichales > Coprobacillaceae > CAYSWW01. The sequence continues at coordinate 16,414 of CAYSWW010000010.1, read as the reverse complement.
GCATGCCATAACCACTCCACTTCCAAAATCTGGTTGTAACATTATCAATAAAAAACCAGCACCCATCATCATTAATAATTTCAAACTATATTTTAATGATTTCATATGATAATAATTTTTCTCAATAAATACTGCTGCATAAATAATAATCCCAATTTTAAACAATTCACTTGGTTGCAATGCGAACACGCCAAAATTAAACCAGCTTCGACTTCCCCCTCTAACAACTCCCAATCCGGGAATCAATACCAAAATCAACAACAAAAAACTCACTGCAAGGATTATTTTATAATATTTTTTGTAAATATGATAATCAATGCGTGAAGTCACAAACATTGCTAGAACTCCAATACAAGCAAAAATTGTCTGTCTTTTAATATAATAAAAAGAATCGTTATATTTATAGAGAGCCCAAACGTGCGAAGAACTATAAACATTGATCAACCCAAAGACAACAATGATAAGTGTCAAAATAACAATACGCTTCGTTTTCATATGAAGACCTCCACCATTTAAAATATATGTCTATAAAGCAAAAAAAGAAGATGCGTTTCACATCTTCTCAAAATGATTGATAATCTGTTTAAAAACTTCTCCTCTTTCTTCATAATTTTTAAATTCATCAAAAGAACTCGTAGAAGGAGATAATAAAACAATATCACCCTCTTTAGCTAGCTCTTTCGCTTTAAAAATCGCATCTTGCATATAATCAACAATATAAGTGTGAGAACAATTCATCTCTTTAGCAAAACGCTCCTTTGCATCACCGAAACAAATCAAATAAGAAATACGATCTTTATACGTTGACATTTCTTTCAAATCAAGATTTTTCTCATGACCTCCCATCAATAAAATAACTGGTTTATCAAATGCCTTTAAAGCAATAATCGCAGCATCAGTATTTGTTGCCTTTGAATCATTATAATATTTGACACCTTGATATTCTCTAACAAATTCAATACGATGTTCTACACCCTTAAATGCCACTAAAGCATCATGAATATCTTGAATAGCAATTCCCATTAAAGCACATGCACAGATTGCAATCATCATATTTTGAACATTATGTCGACCAACTATCTTCATTTCTTGTAAATCAAGAACATGTTGTCCCTGATAATAAATGGCTTGATTTTGAATCATGCAATCAGCTTCTTTTTCTAAAGAAAAAGAAATATTTTGGGCAGGACAAGAATATCGTCTTAAATAATCTTGCAAAACAGGATCATCCTTATTCTCTAAATAATAATCTTGATTATTTTGATTCATATAGATTCGTGTTTTAGATGCATAATATTCATCTAAAGATGCCATATAATCAAGATGATCTGGTGTTAAATTAATAATCGTTGAAATATGCGGATGAAATGTTGCAATATCTAACAATTGAAAATTAGACATTTCTAAAACTATATCACAATCACGTTGATGCAATAAATCATGTGTTAAAGCAACATGTGATAATGGAATTCCAACATTCCCTGCTAAATAAGCTTGACGTTTTGCGTGTTTCAATATTTCATATATTAATGTCACTGTCGTTGTTTTTCCATTCGTTCCAGTAACAGCAATATAATTTTGTGGTTGACAAACTTGATAAGCCAATTCAATTTCAGTATAAACCGGGATTCCTCTTTCTTTTAAACGTAGGATAAAAGGTTTATGATAATTGATACCTGGATTCTTTATTGCAAAATCAAAATCTCTTTCAAACAATTCATCAGGATGTCCGCCAACAATCATTTCTACACCCCGTTGTACATAATCATCATAACACTCTATCATTTCACGATTAGCATACTCATTGACAGTTATATCAGCATGCAAATGCAACAACAACTCTACTGCTGCTTTACCACTTTTTGCAAGACCAATGACCAATACTTTTTTTCCTTTTAGCATTTTATATAACTCCTAACACGATCCCAATAATTCCACATATAAAACCTAAAAACCATAAAGAAATCACAACCTGTTGTTCGCTCCAACCCAACATCTCAAAATGATGATGAATTGGTGCCATTTTAAATACTCTCTTCCCTCTCGTTTTAAATGAAACAACTTGAATAATAACAGATAATGTTTCCATTAAAAAAACACCACCAATTAAAATCAATAACAACTCTTGACAAGTCAAAACAGCTAAAGCTGCTAAAAAACCACCTAAAGCCAAAGATCCTGTATCTCCCATAAAAATTTTAGCCGGATGATAATTATAATACATAAAACCTAATAAAGCTCCTACCACAATCATAGCATAAATAGCCATTGCATAATTCTTTATCATAATAGAAAAAATAACAAACGCAGAAATGGCAATCATAGATAACCCCGTAGCCAAACCATCAAGACCATCTGTTAAATTCACAGCATTACTTTCAGCAGTGAACATAAAATAAACAAAAATCGGATAGAACCACCCTAAATCAACTTCTTTATGTAAAACCGGAATAGTAATGGCAGTATCAAATTCAGGAATAAAATATTTTGCCAAAAGATAAAAAGCAATCGCAATAACAGATTGTAAAGTATATTTATAAATTGGCTTTAAACCATCATTAGTCTTTTTTACTACAATTAGATAATCATCAATAAAACCAACCAAACCAAAACCTAAAAATGCAAAAGTCAATAAATGAACATAAGGGTTCTTTAAAAAAGAAAGATTAAGAATATAGATAATCAAAACAGAACTAAGAATAAAAACCAGTCCCCCCATTGTTGGTGTTCCACCTTTTACTTTATGAGAATCTAATCCTTCTTCTCTTTCAATTTGTCCTAATTTTAATTTTTTGAAAAATTGAATAGATTTTGGCATAATGAGCATCACAAGCACAAATGCCACAATAAATCCGATTAATATTTTTAAAAATGTCGACGAAAACATAAACACTACTCCTTTATATGTATTTTTCTTAATCAATATATCACATTTTTAAGTCAATAACAACAAAAGAACAAAACGATGAAAAAACAATACTTTTTTTGAATCAAGTATTGTTTTTTTATCTAAGGTTGATCACCTAATTGAATCTTAACCTTTGATCCTTCTTCAATTTTATCACCAACTCTTGGTAACTGATCAATAACATAATCTCCCTCTCCTAAAAATTCAAAGCCATAGTTTTCACTTTTCACTTGATCTTTTGTTAAACCAACATAATTTTCTACGGTATATGTTTTTACATCTGTCCACACATATGCTTTTTCTCTTTGTTCGCTAACTTTTTCAATACCTAAGGCGGGTAAAATATCAACAAACATCTTTCTCGCAATTGGAGCAACTGTCGTCCCACCATATTGCACACAATTTTTAGGATTATCCATTGCTATATACAAAACAATCTGAGGGTCATCTATCGGCGCAATGCCGATAAACGATAGAATATATCCATTACCAGCATAAGTCCCATCAATCGCTCTTTGTGCTGTCCCTGTTTTTCCCCCAATACGATAACCATCGATATAGGCATTCTTTCCTCCGCCATCCATCACAACGGTTTCTAAAGCATCTCGCATCTTCAATGAAGTTTCTTCAGTAATCACTAGTCTAATCAGAGTTGGTTCATTTTCAACAATTACTTCATGCGTTTGATTATCATAAATCTTATTGACAATATAAGGTTGATATAAATAACCACCATTGACACATGCACATACTGCTCTTACCAATTGAATTGGTGTAATGGAAATACCTTGACCAAAAGCCACGGTTGCCTGTTCGACTTCGTTAAAATTTTCATAAGAAAACATAATTCCTTTTGATTCGCCAATTAAATCAACCCCAGTTTTTTCCGTCAAACCAAAATCTTGAACATATTGATATAACTTATCCTTTCCTAATCTTCTCCCGATTTCAACAAATCCCGGATTGGAAGAATTCTGTAAAACCTCTCTAAATGTTTGTAAACCATGACCACCTTTTTTCCAAGATTTAATCCTTGCCCCTCCAACAATTTCATACCCTTTATCATAATAAGTATCTTCATCCATATCAAAAAGATTCTCATTTAAAGCACTACTAAAAGTAATAATTTTAAAGGTTGACCCTGGTTCATAAGATTTCCAAATTGGTAAATTACGATTATAAATGTCGCTATCAGCATTTTGATAATCATTAGGATCAAAATCAGGTTTAGAACTTATAGCTAAGATTTTCCCATTTCGTGGATCCATTGCTAAACAAAGAATTGATTCAGGATTATATGTTGCATAAGCATTATTCAATTCCCTTTCCACCACATCTTGAACCCTTGTATCAATTGTTAATTCAATATCCATTCCATTAGTCGGATAAATATAATCAGCAGGATAAATATTTAAATTCTGACTCTTAGCATTCATATAATAATTGATACTGCCATTAACTCCCGATAAATATTCATCATACATCAATTCCAATCCAACCAAACCTTGATTATCAATCCCAACAAATCCTAATGTCTGTGCTAAATAATTTTTATAAGGATAATACCTCAATGTATCCTGCACAAGATAAACACCCGGTAATTTAAGACGATCAATTTGATATGCTTTTTCTTCAGTCAATTGTCTTCCTTCAGGTTGAATTCTTTCAACAGAAACATTTTTTTGAATTTTTTCTAAAAGTGTCTCTTGCGAACATTCCAAAATATTGGCTAGTTGATATGCTGTATTAACAGCATCTTGAATTTGACTAGGAACAATAATTAATGAAGAAGTCGTTAAATTATCAACTAATACTTTTTGTTGACTATCATATATTTTTCCTCGTGCTGCTTCTAAAGGAAAACTACGTTGCCATGACTCTGTCGCTTTTAAAGATAATTCTTCATATGCATATAATTGACTATAAGCCAAACGAATAATAATGGCTCCGATAATCAAAGTCATCACAATATTCACCCATTGAATTTTACGAATCATCTTTGTAAAAACCATGAATATCACCCAACATAGTATATGAATAAAATAAAAAAAGAAGACCTAAATAAAAAGATAAGATGTTTTCATCCTATCTCTTATTCAGCATAAACTGTAATCTCTTGTCCTGCTTCTAACTGGGTGCCTTTCGTCACACTTTGCTTAGTAATAGTTCCAATGCCCTCATAGGTCAAATTCACGTTAGCCAAAGAAGCAAATGCCTCCGCTTCTTTTCGTGACCATCCTTCCATAGATGGCATGGTTATATTAATTCCATTCGTTTGCAAAAAAACACGGGAATTTGAAGAGACTTCTGTTTTTGATTGAGGATATTGACCAATAATTGTATCACCATCACCGATAATGATAGGAACTAATTGATGTTCCGTTAAAATATTCTCAGCAAATTCTACGCTTTGATTAATGTAAGAATCTAAGACGAATGTAGAAACCTCTACTTCTTCAGTAGTCTGTTCATTAAGTTTTGCTAAAGCGGTTCTCACTACTGCACTCACCATTTGTGCTGCTGCTTTATTTCCTGAAACAGCTCCTTGATACCAGAAAACAATCACAATTTGTGGATCATCATAAGGTGCCAACCCAGCAAAACTATGAGTATAATAGTCACTCTTATACTTTCCATCTTCTGCAACCTGTCCAGTTCCCGTTTTTCCAATCAAAGCAATATCATCCATATGGAATGTATATCCCGTATTCCCTTTAATATTAACAACCCCATATAGTAAATCACGCATAAGTTCTACTGTTTCGGTTGAATAAATACGTTGTGAATATTTAGAAGATGCTTCATAAACAACTTCATCAGTTTCACTATTGACAATCTTTTCAACCAAATAAGGTTCAACAGTCTTACCATCATTAGCAAAAGCACTATATGCTCTTAAAAGTTGTAAAGCAGTAAACGTTGACCCTTGTCCAAAGCCAGTAGTCAAATATTCAATCAAACGTCCATCATTATCTTCAAAGCCACAAACTCCAGCCGCACTTGTTAATCCATCGATCGAACTTTCTTGGAAAAAGCCTAAATCTTTGTAATCCTGTACTAAAGAATCACGATCTGTAATTTCTGTCAAAATATGGCAAATAGCCGTATTGCTTGAATAATAGAAACCTTGACGATAACTAATCGTTCCCCATCCTTTTCCATTATTATGGTCATTAATTGGTGACTGACTTGTACTATAATAGAATTGTCCTGATTCATAAGTGTCTTCAACATCCAACAATCCATCGTTAATCGCATTAGCATAAACAAAGGTTTTAAACACTGAACCAGGTTCAACGGGTTCATTTAAAAACAAATCAATATAGTTTTCGATATCCCTCTCATTAGGATCAAATGATGGATAATTTGAAATAGCCAAAATTCGTCCTGTTTTCGCTTCCATAATTGCACATGTTGCTTTATCAGCCTGTTGTGATTCGACAACTTCGGCTAACTGCATATCTAATTCGATTTGAATATCTGTGTCAATGGTTAAATAAATATCATTTCCTGATATCGGTGCCGTCTCACTGATAATACCATTTGGTAAAGTATAATTATTGCTATCAACAATATGTATTTTTTCTCCGTTTGTTCCACTCAATTGTTCATCAAAAACCATTTCAATACCCATTTGCCCAACAATAGATTGAACTGTTTTGCCATTTATTTCTTCAGTTAATGCTTGAGCATAACCAATTTCATATGAAGCAAAATCTCCATAACGATAATTTCTCGTAATCAATTCTTCAAACTCAAGCCCAGGCAATCCTAAAGCTTCAATTTGTTCTTTCACAATTGAAGTGAGATTATTTCCATAACTACCAAATTCAACTTGGTATTGATCCTTATTCAAAAGCTCCAAAATATCTTCTTCATCCATTCCTATAATTTCAGAAAGTTTTTGAGCTGTTTCTTCTTTATCAACGACATAGGCCGCTGTTCCATCCGCTTCAACTCGAGTATCACTTAAGATTGCATAGAGTTTATATTTTGTTACATCACTGGCAATCACTTCATTATCGCTTGAATAAATTGTTCCTCTTTGAGCATATAAAACATCTACTTTTTGACTGCTTCCTCGACTTTCTTCATATTCTCCAATATCTGCTCCACTAATAAAATGAATACCGGTTACTCCCAAGTAGACAATATTGAGAACCATTAATACAATAACAAATGCAAAGCCACACATAACGACCTTTGCACTCTTATTATTATTCTTTTTCATAGCCATTAGTCACTTTGAACTCCTACAACTGCAGCAGTCATTGTACTTTGTTTATATGTGTATCCCTTTGCTTCTGCAATAGCTTGAATACGTGAAAAAGATGCAAGTTCTAATTTTTCCATATCTAATCCATCTATTTCCGCCTGAATTGTTGCTATTTCATCTTCCAATTCTTGCGATTCAACATTTAATGTTGATTCATAAGAATTAAGTGCAACAATTCCAATTGCAAAAATAGCAACACTAAATATTAATAATCTTTTAGAATATCTCATAAATCTAGATTGTTTCTTCTTATTTCTTTTCATTTCCATCAATCCTTTCTATAATTCTTAATTTAGCTGAGTGAGAACGATGGTTTCGAGCCAGTTCTTCTTCTCCTGCAACTATTGGTTTTCTCGTAATTTTTTTATATTTTGGTTTCATATTCTCAGGCACAAAAGGCATTCCTCTTGGTAAATCAGGCTCCTTCGTTACCTCTTGAAATGTATACTTACAAATCTTATCTTCCAAAGAATGGAATGTAATAACTGCAATACGTCCTCCGTTATTCAGCAGTGATAAAGCTTGATTTAAAGCTTTATCAAACACATTCAATTCATCATTCACAGCAATCCGCAAAGCCTGGAAAGTTCGCTTAGCCGGATGACCACCTTTACGTCTCGCTGGAGCAGGAATGGCTTCTTTGATAATTTCAACCAATTCAAAAGTTGTTTCAATTGGTTTTTCTTGACGATGTCTTTCAATTTCTCGAGCAATTTGTTTCGCAAATTTTTCATCAGCATATTTATACAATATTTTTACTAACTCTTGATATGAATGAGTGTTCACAATCTCATAGGCACTTAAATCTTGTTGTTGATTCATTCGCATATCTAATTTTGCGTCATAATTATAGCTGAATCCTCTTTCACCATCATCAAATTGAGGTGACGAGACACCTAAATCAAAAACAATTCCATCAACCGATTGGACCCCCAACTTCAACAATTCATCTTTTAAACACACAAAATTTGCATGAATAATCGTAAAATTCGAAGAAATTTGACTTAATCGCTGTGAAGCTGCGACAATTGCATTTTCATCCTGATCAAAACAGTAAAGATGTCCTGTTGTTAAACGCTTCAGGATCTCAGCACTATGTCCGCCACCACCAAGTGTACAATCGACATAAATACCATCTTCCTTAATATTTAATCCCTCAATTGTCTCATTCAATAAAACACTTACATGATTAAACATATCTTTCTCCTTATAACTCAAAATCATCTAAATTTTCTGATATATCATCAAAACTATCTTTATGCTCATTATAGAAGTCATCCCATGTTTCTTGATCCCATATTTCCATATGATCTCCAACTCCTACAATCACACATTCTTTTTTTAAATTGCCTTCCTGTCTTAAAATCAATGGAATATTAATACGACCAAGTTTATCAAACTCGCATTCACTAACTCGAGAAGTAACTAAACGTATAAAAATACGCGTACTTTTTTTCTTATGAGGCAAAGTAAGTAGTTCTTGATAATAGTGCTCCCAACCTTCTTGAGTATATAAAGCCAAACAACCATCATTTCCTCTTGTAACATAAACGCTCTCACCACATTGATTACGCATTTTTGCAGGGATACTTAAACGTCCTTTTGTATCTAAATTATGTCTAAATTCTCCAAAGAACACTTTTCATCACCTACTTCTTTCCACTTCTATACACTTTTTAACACTTTATAACACTATTATATAACAATTTTTCCTCCATGTATAGTAAATTTGAATCCCATCTTTCCCTTTTTTTCATAAAAAAAGGAGCAGTTTCCTGCTACCCTATCGACTTTTTTCAATTTTTACCAATTAATAATACAACTCAATCAACATCAATTCATCAACATAACTATAAACACATTTATTACTCCAACAATCATTCGCACGCAACAAATTATAACCCAAATAAGTTGTTTGAATATTCTGTTTCAATTGCTGATAAACTGTATCATTAGCACATTTAATTTCCGCAACTCTTGTTCCATCATTCAATCCATTTTGAATAGCTTGATTCATTACTGTTTGACTATATGTTTCCATATAACATCCAATTTCGCTATAATAAGGATTTGTTGTATTTGTCGTTTTTTCATAAGAAACACTTGGTTCATAACAAGCAAGCATTTCTTCATCCGTCATCAATAAAAAGCCATAACAAGTATGTGTCATATCCCCATTGACCACATCACCCCATGTTAGATCACTGTAATAATAATCATCATCAAGATGAATCATTACCCACGCATGACCTTCATCTGTTGTGTCTTGAGCTAAAGACTCATTAACCGTTCCCACAATGTAAACAGCTTCTACTCCAACCCGATTCAACAAATATTGATAAGCTCTGGCGTACCCAGCACAAACCGACTGACCATCAATCAATGAACTCAAGATATTTTGATCAGTTCCTTCATTTTCTTGATACTCAACATGATCAATAATATAATCATAAATCAGTTTGACTTTATCGAGTGATTCTTCTAACTGTAATGCTTCATTGATAATATCAACCGTATTTTCTTCAATTGTCTCAAGATTTTGATTAACTTCTGATTCACTATAATCATAAGTTGGTATAAAAATCAAAGATTGATTTTGTAAGCGATACTGAAATTGATTATTTACATAATAAAGTTCTGGATGATCATAAATCACACTTTCAAAAACTTTTTGCAAAACATCAATATCCTGAGTGTTCAATTTAATACTCTCTTGAAATTCACTCAATGTATAATAGACCTTCTGATATAAACTTTGTTCATCTTCACTAAGTTGACTATAAAAATAGCAATAATCTTCATCTTGATTGAGAAGGGATTCAGCCTTCTCACTACTGACAGTCTCTCCACCAAAAAAACCTTGCCATAATCCTATTATCAAACCTAAGATAATTGCTATAGAAATAATTATTCTAAAATGGCTCTTCACTCTTTTTTGTCTTTTCATTTTTCCTCACCATTCTTTCATATATAAATCTTATTGAACTCAATATACAATAACATAGTGATTATACATGATTTATACAATCATTTCCACCTCAAGATATAAAAGATAGCCTATTAAACTAGCAATCATAAATGATGCAATATATACAAAAAAGTACATTTTGGATTTATCCTTAAACATACTTAAAAAAATTGAATAGGCCAATGTCATAAGTTAAAAGGTAACTTCTTAATAAAAGAGATGACTTTCTCTTTCCCATAAATTGAAGAAGAAATTGTTGAATGTGTAAAAAATCATTCAAATATTCAAAAACGCTCCTTTATAAACATTATTTATAAAACATAACATTCTGCTACATATCTCCTAAAAAACTGTGCCACCTGTAACTAATATTTTTTACACTTCTCTTCATATAATATTTTGATTTATAATTATGTTAAATTACTATTTTAATTTCCTAGTATATTTTTATAATGATAGATTGCATTTCGGTAAAAAAGAGGAAAACTCTTTGAGCGTAACAATTTTATAAATAGTGTTCCATTCTATAAGAGATATTCCATCAAACTCAACTATTCTTTTATTATCAATACAAGAAAAATTCCATTCTACAATAGTTTGATTATCTGAATGAATAAACTGTTTAATATCCCATTTTATTAATTGATGATGGATATGCCAATGACAAAACCATTGTTTTATTTCTGCTATAGAATTATATTCAGGTCCCCCATGATTCACTATAATAAATATTACTATCAAAGATCTTTTCAAAGTGATTCCAATTTGGATTAAACCATGATTGAAACCATTCTTGAATAAGACTTTGTTTATAAAATTTCAATGCTTCTTCAAAAAGATATGGTTGTATCTTAGGATAAGTTAAATGTTGCGGAAGACAATCCATAAAACATACTTTTTCTATCTCACTATGTAATTCTTGTTCAAAAGATTCAATTTCAGCAAAATAAAGCATACCAAATAGTTCTTCACCAGTATTATTAACTCTATTCTTACCTATAACAAAAAAAAGCATACAGGTTCAATGCAAAAATCAATTGCGCCTGTTTCTTCATACAATTCACGTTTCGCAGCATTTAATATTGTCTCTCCTACTTCTCTATGGCCACCAGGTATTTCATACGTATTTCTTTCCCTATGTTTACAAAAAACCCATTGATTTTTATATCTCTAAACAATAACTGCAAACTTTAATTGACAATCATCTACACTTTTATAAAATTTCACTTCCATATTTATAATTCTCCTTCTGAATACACTTTCTATATTTAAATATGCGTATATTGTATCATAATGAGCTCGATTTACTAACAGCAACCGAATATACAAATTATCTGTAAACTTGCAATTTCCAATCAAAAAATATAATTAAAATATGTCTAATAGTTCACCTATATTTTGAATAACAAAATCTGCTTTGATATCCTCATTTCCTTTAACACCTAATTCTCCTCTATTTACCCAAATTGCTTTTAAACCATAACTTTTTGGAGCAACGACTTCCCATAAATAATGATCCCCTATCATACAAGCTTCATAAGGTTGCACTTGAAATTTCTTTAACACATTATCATATGCTTCTTTCTCAGGTTTACCTACTCCTTGTTCTCCATCAATGAAAATTCCATCAAATAGTGGTTCCATATGAAATCTCTTTAATTTTTCTCTTTGAGATTCACTATCTCCATTAGTAAGCAAGGCAATATAATAGCCCCTTCTCTTCAATTCATTTAATGTATCAAAAACATCTTCAAATACATAAACTGCCTCATGTTTACAAATCGCATAATTTGATACAAGAAATTCAACCATATCATCATTATCAATATCAAAATGACTTAATGCCTCTTTGACAATTGATTTTCTTAATTCATAAAATGAGAAATTTCCTTTTGGCCTTTTGCTTTCATTTTCCCAAATTGAATTATTTACTTTGACTATTTCCTCTGCTATCATCATTGCATCAAAATCTACTTTATATTCCTGAACTAATTTTTGACATGTCAATCTCCATGCTTTTTCTGTCACACCACCATAATTAATCAACGTGTCATCCAAATCAAATATTAATACTTTTACATCATCCATTTCCTTACCCTTCCTTTCTTGCCTTAAATATTCCTGCGTGAGTTGTTAAATAAAAACTTTGTTTTTTATAAAATAATTCTTTAAATACTCATAAAATTGAGCTTTCTTTCTGTAAAGTGGTTCTAAGTTAGGACTCAATCCTTTACCACTTAACATAAACTGATAGAATAAGTTCATATCAGTCACTTCATAAACTTCTTTACGATCAAATAATTCTATATGAGCAAAATATTGACTTAATTTTTCTCGAGCGTTTTCATACCCAAAACAATGATATAGTATTTCTTGATCAAATGATATTTTAGGATCAAAGTCCTTTAACATTTCATCCCTTTCTTTCATTGTATCCTTAGCAATAGTAGAACATTATAAAATTCCATCTTTTTTAAGTACTCTATGTATTTCTTTTAAAGCGAGATTTAAATTTTCAAAATACATGAAAACATGATTAATGATAATGATATCAAAACTTTCATCATCATAAGGTAAATGAAAGCAATCTGCATATTCATAAGACTTTATAGATGAAACTTGATGTAATTTCATGTAACTTTCATCTAACATACTTTGCGATACATCACTTAAAATTATCTCTATATCTTTAGGAATTCGCTCAATATTACATTGCCATAAAGTCCCATCACCCTAATCTATTTCTAATACTTTATCGCCTGTATGAAATTCATAATGATCAAACATCCATTCATGAAAACTCTCATCAAAATGAGTATGTTTATGATGGAATAGAACTCTTGTTTGAAGTCCTTCAGGGGTTTCAAACTGAAGTTGTAAATTTTGTTTGTTTTGAATTTGAAGAAACTTTATATATGTATCTTGAATATTCATATCTTTATCATTTTGTAATTCATCGATAAGTGATAACATTGTTTTAATATTTGTTAGTTGCAGGTTTAATAAATCCTTTTGCATGATAATTTGTTCATTTATATTTTTATCTTTAATAATATGTTTGATTTCTTCTAATGTATAACCAGCTTTCTTTAACAGTTGTATTGTCTGTAATTGAATAAAGTAACTTTCTTCTATATATTTTTGGTTGTTTTCAATAATAGGAACAACAAGCCCTATACTTTCATAATATCTTAATGTCCGAATTGTTGTATTGCCTATTTTAGCAAATTCTCTAAAACTATATTTTTTCAATCTCACCACTTCCTAAACCAATTATAAATGGAAACATAACGTCACTGTCAATAAAAATATAAATAAAAAATATAGTATGCATCTTATAATCCTCAAAAAGCATCTTATCCTAGATGACTTGATTTCTATGATGCTTTTTTAGATAATAAAAACAGAAAGAAGTGAGACGAATGATTATAAAAATCTTAAAAAATGAAAATGCAAAACAAACTAAAGTCACTATTGAGCATCCTTGTGTATTAGATAAAGAAACAAAAGAACTCATCCAATATTTAAACAATCATTCCAATACAACATTAGGATATAAAAACAATCAAGTATTTCACATATTAATAAATGATATTTATTATATTGAATATGTTGATGACAAAACGTTTTTATATCTTAAAAATGATATTTACTTATCTAAATATAAACTTTATGAATGGGAACATTCTTTAAAAAATACATCATTTATAAGAATAAGCAAATCAACTATTTTAAATATCCATTATTTAAAATCTGTAAAACCTTTATTACAAAATAAAATGGAAGTCACATTAAAAAATGATGAACGATTAATAGTTAATCGTCATTATATTTCATCATTTAAGAAAAAATTTGGATTATAGGAGTGATGATTATGAAGAACAAAATATTATATATCATAATAATGGATTGTATATCTTTTACTTTTTCATCTTTATTAATAGCCGCTTTTTCATTGATTCCTCATTTTATCATGGAGATTGATAAATGGACTCTTTTTTCCTTATTTATTGTAACAAGTTTAATTTCTATTCTCATTACATTAATTTTTTCTTTATCAATAGATTCTTGGTTATTAGAACATTTTATGTTTTTGTTTATTATTTTTGCAGTTGTTTATATTATGGGTGGAGGCATATTTCATTGGTTTTCTTGGAATATCATGAATATTATAAAAGTTGCTATTATATGTTTGATAGTTAGTCTTATCACTGAAACGATCATTTATTTTGATGATTATTTAACGGCTAAAAAAATTAATAAGATTATTGAGGGCATGAATAATGAAAATTATCGAGATTAAAAACTTAAAGAAATCTTACGGAAATATAACAGCAGTCAAAGATATAAGTTTTAGTGTTGAAAAGGGAACATTATTTGCTTTTTTGGGGTGTAATGGTGCTGGTAAGAGTACAACTATTGATATGTTATGTACTTTTTTAAAACCTAATCAAGGACAAGTTTATATTAATGGATTTATGCTTGGAAAAGAAAATCAAAATATACGGGAATCTATTGGAATTGTTTTTCAAGATGGATTATTAGATAATTTGTTGACAGTAGAAGAAAACTTAATGACAAGAGCTTCTTTATATAATCTAAAAGGTCGAGCTTTGATTGAAACAGTAAATCATACTATGAAAGAAATGAATATAGAGAAATTAGCTAAAAGATTATATGGTACTCTATCAGGTGGACAAAAAAGGCGTTGTGATATTGCGAGAGCACTCATACATAATCCACAAATATTATTTTTAGATGAACCGACAACAGGTTTAGATCCTCAAACAAGACAAGAAGTATGGCAGACAATTCTATCATTACAAAAAAAGAATCATATAACTATTTTCTTAACTACACATTATATGGAAGAAGCTGTTAACGCTGATTATATTGTGATATTAGATGAAGGAAAGATTGTCGCTCAGGGTACATCTTCAAAACTAAGAAAACAATATACAAAAGATAAATTGAAGTTGATGATGAAAAATAAAACACTAGAAAATCAAATCAAAGAATTAGGGATATCTTATCTCATTAATAACAATGAAATGACTATCTATTTAGATAATACATTTCAAGGATTAAAAATTGTTGAAAGATTCAAAGAAGAAATTGAAGATTTTGAAATCACAAGAGGGAGTATGGATGATGCTTTTATTCAAATAACCGGAAAGGAACTATATTAATGAAACTATTTATTTTAAGGATATTAAAACTTTATTTTAGAGATAAAACAGCTGTTTTCTTTTCTTTATTATCTTCTTTCATTATTATTGGTTTATATATGTTGTTCTTGGGAAAGACATATTCCAAACAATATAATGAAATAGAACAAGTTGGTCAGTTAATGAATCAATGGATTATGGCAGGTATTCTTGCAACAAATTCTGTTTCTACAACAACTGCAGTATCGAGTATTATGGTTGATGATAAAGCAAAAAATATTCAAAAAGATTTTTATTGTTCTCCTGTGAAAAATATTTTTTTAGAAGGTAGTTATATTTTGGCTACGCTTATTATTGGTTTTATATTGTCAATTGTGACTTTGAACTTTGCTCAAATTTATATATTTATTAATGGAGGAATTGTTTTCTCATTAATGACTTATATAAAAATTATTATGACTTTAATATTAGTAGTATCTATGAATGGCAGTATGATGTTTTTTATATCATCATTATTTAAAAGCAATCATGCCTTTTCTACAGCTTCTACAATTATTGGAACAATCATTGGATTCTTAACAGGGATATATGTTCCTATAGGTTCTTTGCCTTCTTTGATCCAATGGATTATAAAATTGTTTCCCACATCTCATGGAGCAGCATTATTGAGACTTATTATGATGGAAAAGACAATGGGAGATGTGTTTGATATGTTTCCAAATAGTGTATTAACAGAGTTTAAGGAAATGTTAGGCATAAGTTATCATTTTCATCATATAATGATTTCACCAATTGGTAATGCAATATATTTGATTAGTTTTACTTTTTTGTTTGTTATCTTATCATTATGGATATATAAAATTAAAGAAAGACGATATTAATAATGGATATTGTATTAAATATCAAGCAATGTAAGATTTTTCTATATACTTGCATTGCTTGATATCCAATTGTTCAATAACAGGTTTCCCATCTATATAATTCCATCTTTGAACAAAAATTGGTTTTACAATAAATAATCTTTCTGAATCTAATGAAGAATTTGATTGACCACTTGTCACAGGGTTAGTGAAATCACTTAGAAAAATCACAAA
>CAYSWW010000009.1:0-23513 GCA_964434915.1 uncultured Coprobacillus sp. | reverse complement strand
GGAGGTTTAGATGTAATATCATAGAATACTCTATTTACTCCACGAACTTCATTAATAATTCTAGACATCACTTTATTTAAAACTTTATATGGGATTTGAGCAGCTTCAGCTGTCATAAAATCAATCGTATTAACTGCTCTTAAAGCAATCGCATAATCATAAGTTCTCTCATCACCCATAACACCTACTGAACGCATATTCGTAAGAGCTGCAAAATATTGTCCAATAGAACGATCTAATCCAGCATTCGCAATCTCTTCACGATAAATCGCATCAGCATCTTGGACAATTTTCACTTT
Organism: uncultured Coprobacillus sp.; assembly: GCA_964434915.1. Taxonomy (GTDB): domain Bacteria; phylum Bacillota_I; class Bacilli_A; order Erysipelotrichales; family Coprobacillaceae; genus CAYSWW01. The sequence goes on along the minus strand of CAYSWW010000009.1, from coordinate 23,214 downwards.
TTCTTCCGTCACTTCACCAATGATACGAATACCAAGCCCTGGACCAGGGAAAGGTTGTCTAAAAACTAAATATTCAGGAATACCAAGTTCTAACCCAACTTTACGAACTTCATCTTTAAACAAATCTCTTAGTGGCTCAATAATTTCTCTAAAATCAACATAATCAGGCAATCCCCCAACATTATGATGAGACTTAATAACTGCCGATTCACCACCTAAGCCACTTTCAACCACATCCGGATAAATAGTTCCTTGAACCAAGAAATCAACTGCTCCAATCTTCTTCGCTTCTTCTTCAAAAACACGAATAAATTCTTCACCAATAATCTTTCTCTTCTTTTCTGGTTCAGTAATACCTTTCAATTTCTCATAATATCTTTGTTGCGCATTCACTCTAATAAAGTTTAACTCATAATTACCATCAGGACCAAATACAGCTTCAACTTCATCACCTTCATTTTTACGAAGTAAACCATGATCAACAAACACACATGTCAATTGATTACCAATTGCCTTAGAAAGTAAAACAGCTGCTACAGAAGAATCAACACCACCAGATAAAGCACATAAAACCTTACCATTACCAACTTTCTTTCTAATTTCCTGAATAGATTCTTTTACAAAAGAATCCATTCGCCAATCACCATGACAACCACAAATATTTAAAACAAAGTTAGATAACATCTTTGTACCTTCTTCAGTATGTAAAACTTCTGCATGGAATTGTAAAGCATATAAATTCTTTTCTCTATTTTCACAAGCTGCTATAGGACAATCTTTTGTTGTTGCTGAAATAGTAAAACCAGGCGCAGCTTTTGAAATATAGTCAAAATGACTCATCCAACAAATACTTTCTTTCTTCACATCTTCAAAGATTGGCGAAGAAGTATCAACCGTTAACTCAGATTTCCCATATTCTCGCACATCAGCACGTTCAACTTTTCCAGCTAGTAAATGCTGCATTAACTGTGCCCCATAACATAAACCAAGAACTGGAATACCTAATTCAAACAATTCTTTTGAATAAGTCGGAGAATCCTCTTCATAACAACTATTTGGACCACCAGTTAAAATAATTCCTTTAGGATTCATGGCTTTAATCTTTTCAATATCTGTCTTATAAGAATAAATCTCACAATAAACCTGACATTCACGTACACGACGTGCAATCAATTGATTATATTGACCACCAAAATCCAAAACAATCACTAATTCTCTTTTCACCAGTTCTCCTCCTTAAAATTCAATTTCCTTTAAAACAACCGTTTGTTTTCGATCAGGTCCTACCGAAAACATCACAACTGGACAATGAATTAATTCTTCAATTCTTTTAATATAATTCTGACAATTCACTGGTAACTCATCAAAAGATTGAACATTCGTAATATCTTCTTGCCATCCAGGCATCTCTTCATAAATTGGTTCAACTCTTTCAATATCCTTCACTGTAGAAGGTAAACCATGAATTACTTGACCATCAAATCGATAAGCTGTACAAATTTTAATTGTCTCAAAACCACTTAAAACATCCAACAACATTAAACTAATCCCTGTTAAACTAGACATTCTACGTGATTGATTGACAACCACAGCATCAAACCAACCTGTACGTCTTGCTCTTTGAGTAACTGTTCCATATTCATGACCACGTTCACGAATCAGATCCCCTACTTCATCAAACAATTCTGTTGGGAAAGGTCCGGCTCCTACACGAGTTGTATAAGCCTTAATAATTCCAATAGCTTCTTTAATATATAAAGGTCCAATACCTGCTCCTTCACAAACCCCATTTGCGCCAGGATGAGAACTTGTGACAAATGGATAAGTTCCATAATCAATATCTAACATTGCACCTTGTGCTCCTTCGAATAAGACTTTCTTATCAGCTTGCAGATATTCATCCAATAACATTCCTGTATCACAAACCAAAGGTTTAATCAATTTGGCATATTCTTTATACTCTTCAAAAATCCCTTCAACAGTAAACATCTCACCTAATTCAGGATATTCTATTACCTTCATTGGGAAAGTTTCTCTTAATCTTTCTAAGAAAAGCTCTTCATCAATAAATTCACCCATACGAATACCAATACGACTATATTTATCAGTATAAGAAGGCCCAATTCCTTTCTTTGTTGTTCCAATACTCTTATCACCCTTACGAGCCTCCTGAAGAACATCAATCTCTAAATGATATGGTAAAATCACATGACAACGATCACTCACACGAATACGACTCGTATCAATTCCTGCTTCATTTAAGTATTTCACTTCTTCCAAGAAAGCTTTTGGATTCACAACCATACCATTTCCCATAATGACTTCATGACCACTAAAAATACCTGATGGAATCAACTTCAACGCAAACTTCTTACCATCATAAACAATCGTATGTCCTGCATTATTTCCACCAGCATAGCGTACGACCACATCAGCTTTTTGAGCAAGATAATCAGTAACCTTACCTTTACCTTCATCGCCCCACATACTTCCAACAACAACAACTCCAGCCATTTCATTCATCCTTTCTGTTATTACGCAATTATTATATACAATATCATCAATTTATACAATCTTTTCTTGATGATTGACGATATTCCATTTTTATTATAGAATAAATAAATCCATTAGTAAAATTAATATTTTACCAGTACGATATAAGGAGAACTAATATGAACATTAAACTTGAACAATATAAAATATTTAACGAAGCAGCTGCTACACTTTCATTCACTCAAGCTGCCAGAAACCTTTATATTTCACAATCCGCTGTTTCTCAAGCTATCCACATTCTTGAAAAAGAACTCAACACACAATTATTCATTCGCCAATCAAAAGGTGTTAAACTCACCAAAGAAGGTGAATTACTATATACCAACATCTCCCAAGCCTTGACTTTAATTACTAATGTTGAAAACACGATTGGCAATCTCCACCAGCTTACTCGTGGAGAATTAATCATCGGCGCAGGTGATACTCTTAGTGAAAATTTCATCATGCCTTATTTAGTCCATTTCAATAAAAACTATCCTCACGTTATTATCAAAATGGTCAATCGTACCAGTTTAGAAATCATTGGTTTATTAAAATCCGGACAAATTGAAATCGGTTTTATCAATATGCCTTTATATGATGATGCTATTACTATTCAAGAATGCTTACAAGTCCATGATATTTTTGTTTCAAAAAACAAAGAAACTCATGTCTATTGTTTACCAGAATTAGCCCAAGAATCGTTAGTTCTCTTAGAACCATCAGCCAATTCAAGACATTATGTTGATCAGCATTTTGCCAGTCATGGAGTATTACTTCAATCTTCTATTGAACTTGGTTCTCATGATTTATTATTAGAAGCAGCCAAAAACAATCTCGGCAAAGCTTGTGTGATCAAAGAATTTTCTATGAATGCCTTAAATTGCGAAGACATTTATGAAGTGCAATTAACGGATCCTATTCCTAAAAGAAGTATAGGCTATGCTTATCTTACAAGAAAAACTTTAACTCCTGCTGCTTTAAAGTTTATCGAACTGATCAAGGCATAATAAAAGAGCGATTCCCCCTATTATTATCGCTCTTTTATTATATCATGATCAATAGAGCTGCTATCCTCTATTTCCTGTTGCCTGCTGACTTCAACAGTGATCATGGGAGTTAAACTCATATGAATAATTTGCTAAAGTATGTCGAGGAGTATTATATAAACATACTTGTGTCCTTCTGGACACTTTCTATTATATGAAAAGTACGATTTTCCTCAACAAAAAAATGAAAATTAATCGCTTTTCATCAACTTTTTTTCAAAAAATGAAAATTGAAAACTCTTACATTGTTTAAAGATAGGACAAGTTTTTAAAAATACCGTATTTTTATAAAAAAAGAATTCATGTTAATGTTGAACATGAACTCTTGAAGACAAACATAAACGATTTAATGGATCACGACTGATCAATGTCATAAAATCATCTTTGCAACTATCATCCTTTAATGTCACTATTGTTGTATTTCCATCTTTTTTGACATCTTCAATTAACGAATCTGCACTCATTAAAAGATCTTTAACCAACTCGTAGCGACAATTCTCTAAACACCATTTCATTTTCATCCACCTCATCTTAGTTTGGATAAAAATGTAAAGACTATGCATAATATGTCAAAATATATTTATATAATTGCACTACAAAACGTGCTTCGACTTTACTATATGAATATTTAGCTTGAATGAAAGTTGGAATTTCAAAAACAAAATCATTCAAATGAATCACAACAATTTCACCTAATTCTTGTGGCTTTGTTTCAATGACAATTTGAATATCTGGCCGGTTAGAAAAATAAGGTTTTAAAAAATCATCCTTAAAATGAAAATCATTTCTGTATTCAATTGATATTGGAACCATTTTCTTCAATAAAGCCACTTTTAAATCATGAGCTTGAATAATATATTGACCAATTCTTTTCTCTATTTCAGTTTTCACATCTTTCATATAGAAATCTGCCTGTTCTTGAGATGCGGTTTTCACTGCCAAACGAACTCTCACTGTTTCTTCGCCAGCATAAAGAGCTATTGAAACATCACCTTGTTGATCAATTAAATCACGCAAAACTTCATCCAATTGACTTTCACCAATAAACATTGTCAAATATTCAAAAGTATAAATTTTATCTTTCTTATAAGCCTCTAAATAAGGAATCAATGAATTTTCTAAAACATATTGTAGTTCCTTTGGTGGTCCTGGCAAATTAATAATCATTTTGTCATCTTTCTTCATAACACACCCATTTGCTGTTCCCATACGATTTTCTAAAATGTAAGCATCAGCAGGAAAATATGCCTGTTTAAAATTATTTTCTGAAATTTGTTTTAAACCGGTAATATAGTGACATTTTTCATCTACTTTTCGTGCTTCATCCGTAAAATAAACCATTTCCAAACCTAAATACTGAGCTGATAATTCTTTAGTTAAATCATCAGTCGTTGGACCTAATCCGCCTGTTGTCATAACACAATCCGCACCACGCTCAAAAGCTAATTTCAAGCATTCATACAAACGTTTTGGATTATCTCCAACAACTGTTTGAAAATAAACATTAAATCCTAAATCACGACACATTTTTTGTAAAACAGTCGCATTTGTATTCACAATTTCGCCTAATAACAGTTCCGTTCCAACATTAATAATTTCTACATTCATCTTTATCTCTCCTTAAAAAAAGTCCTTTCCTTAGAAAAGACTACGAGCCAACTCTGGTAACATGACACAAATAAGCGTAATAACCACAGCTGAAATGAAAGCCCCCAACATGGCACAAAAAACAGTCTTTTTAAAATCAAGTTTTAAAAAGGTCGCAATCGCTGTTCCCGTCCAGACACCCGTTGTTGGCAAAGGAATACCAATAAAGGTAATCAAAGCAGCTTCTTTGAATTTTTCAAACTTATCAATATTCTTATTAATCTTATTGTCCACAATATTTATTAACCATGGAAGCCAATGATGACTTCTCAATAAATCCATAATCCAATTAAACATATAAAAAACAAATGGGACGGGTATCAGTGAACCAATATAAGAAGCCAAAAATACCGTCATTGGATCAACACCTGTAAAAATACCAACAGGTATTGCTCCTCTTTGTTCAATCAAAGGGATTGCTGAAATAATCATAATATAAATGAGTTTAGACATATCTCTTTTCCTTTCATGTTTTATCACTTCATCATTATACTAGACCTCCTCATATTTGCAAGTAAAATATTCGTTGAATATGACTTTTATGATTGACAAAAATAACTTTATTTTGTCATTATTCATAAACATTGACATATCATGGATAACGCGTTGCCATCAAACTCTTATATCCTCGTTCACTGACTTTAATTTTTTCTCCATTTTCCAGATGAACAAACTGTTTATCAAAATAAGTACAATATTGAATATTAATTGCATAAGATTTATGAACTCTAATAAAACAATGATATTGCTCACTAAAAACTTCTCGAAAATCTCTCCAAATGTCAATTGTCTTTTGATTATTTAAATGAATGATAATACGATGACTTTTAATTTGTACATATGTAATATCTTTGATATAAACTTTATAAGTTTCTGAATTATAATGAATTATCACATAGACATTTAATCTTAATAAATGCTTTTTTAATTGACTTAATGTCTCTTCAATTTCTTGTTGAAAATGTGATTTTCTAATAAAATCAAAAATATGATACTTCACCGAATTAAAAATATAATGCTCATAATTCGTAATCACGATGATCGGCATATCAAGTGCTAAAGAAGCAATTTGTTCCATCAAAGATAACGTCTTTTTTTCACCAATCTCAACATCCAAAAAATAAGCATCAAATTGTTCTAAACATAAATTTTCTGGAATATTATCATAAGTTGTGATATGAATATGACATTCATCATTTTTCATATACTCATATATTTGATTAACCAAAAGCTCACTAAACTCTTTATCATCCTCAATACATAAAAACTCCCAATCCTTCATCCTGCACCTTCCTCACGACATTTCTTGACATATTATAACATGTTCAAAGCAAAATGTCCTTAAATGATTCATCATTCCTTACGTGCAAAAAGGAATACTCTTATGCATTCCTTTATCTTTATTCTATTAAGCTCATAATCTGTTCATCACTCCAAAAATGACACATCAATTCAATAAATTCATCCAATGATTTATGTTTCAAACGATAATAACTTGCACGTGAAAAATAAGAAATCCACCAATTACTATCATAAAAATTTAAATATTCATTTTCCATAAAGAAACTGGTTTCTTTAGAAAGATGACTTTGAATTTGTTGAATAACACCAATAAAACTTTCTAGTTCTTGTTTCTTCTCTAATTGAACCAAATAAGCATTATCAGGTTTTTGATACTGAGGTGATGTTTCTTTAACTTTAAACATATCAATTTTTGGGTAGAAATTATAATGTTGATTTAAATAAAGAATGTCAAGCTGTGCTCTTTGATAATTCTTATATATTTTTTTGGCTATTTTGTCTTTTTGCTTCAATGATAATCCATTATTCATGAAAATACCTCCCTACTTTTTATATACAAGTAAAAGAGGCAATTTTTCTTTTTTAAATTGAAAAATTTTCAATCAATTGTTCCACATCATCAATCTGCATACCAATTTCTAATAAATATTCTTTAGCACTTCCATAATGTTCACGCAAATAATCAAGAAATTCCATCATATAACGTGGTGAAGATTTTAAATATTGTTTTGCTTCTTCATTATTCATCATCTCAGCCAAACCTTCATTAATCTCTAAATTGTTCTCATAAGATTCACTATAATCCTTCACAATATCATATTCATGACAGCCAACCAAATCCAACAATAAAGCTGCAACCATACCTGTTCGATCTTTTCCCGCTGAACAATGAAACAAAACACCTTCATAAGGATATTTCAAAAAGATATCAAAAACATCCTTAAATCGTGCTTTTGATGATTCTAAAGTATAAAGATAGACACCACCAAGATCACGATATTGTTTCACTTCTTCAGGAACAACACTTGCTTTTGATGAATCAAAAAGATTCACTTCATAATAATCAATATCCTTTTCATTTTGAAAAGGATTCTTTTGATGTTCTTTTTCAAAATCACTTCTTAAATCAATAACTGCCTTCACCCCATAGGCTTTTAAATCCGCAATATCCTTAACTGATGCTTGTGCCGGTGAAGAAGCACGAATATATTTATGCGCACGTGTATAAGTGCCACTCTGTGTCTCATATCCACCTAAATCTCTGGTATTTACCATTTTTTCTAACTTGATCAATCGTTCTTCTCTTGTCATATATAGCATAACAATCACTCCTCGTATGGGCGTACTCTTAAAGTCAAACCCAAATCGTCGCATATTTTCTGACATTTTGCGACTTTATCTTCCCCAATAATATCAACCACTGTCATCACAACATAAGGGACATATTTCTTGCATTCAACCGCAAAATCCAACATTGCCTGATAGGATTCAATCCCAAAACGACTTCTTGTCAATGTTAAGTATTCTTCTTGATCAGGCGCATTTAAACTAATCGAAATCGTATCAATACGTCCTTTTAATAAAGGCGTAATATCATGATTATGAATCAAATTAGCTAAACCATTCGTATTAACACGAATAGGCAAATCATGACGATACAATTTTAAAAGTCCGGCTATCTGAATTAAATCATCAACTCTTTCCATAGGTTCTCCAAAACCACAGAAAACCACTTCTGCAAAATCATCTAAATCATATTTTTGAAACTCTTTTATGACTTCTTCAACCGTTGGTTCCTGTTTTAACCATAGTGTATTTGATTCCGTCATTTCTTTTGTTTGTCTTAAACAAAATGTACAAGCACAAGGACAACGATTCGTTAAATTCACATATACATGAACATCTTTTAAAGAATCTAACTGTCCAATATCAATATAACTATTTCCATGTAAAGTATATAAAATCATTTTTCTTCTCCTAATTCACATAAATATTCTTCAAAACATAATCCATAATGTCTAGGGACTTGCATTTCTTCACATAACGCAATACACTTCGAAGCAAACTTCGTTGCTCGTTTCACACTCTGATAAAAACTATAGTGATTCAAATAACTTCCCGCAATTATCGAAGCAATGACATCACCCGTACCACTACGATCATCACCTATTCGATCAACCATGACAATCTGATAATCTTCATTCTTATTATAAATAAAATTTAATATTTGTTTTTGATTAAATGGAATTCCCGTCACAACAATATGTTGAGGTCCCTGTACCGATAATTTTTCACACATTTGTTCCAATTCATCAAAAGTAGGTAGTTTGGTTGGATAAGGCAAATCCAACAAAGTCACCAATTCTGTTAAATTAGGGGTCATCAAATCAGCATATTGAACCAATTCTTTCATCTTGCCACACATTTGTGGGGTATAAGTTGCATAAAGCTTCCCATGATCACCCATCACCGGATCCACCAAGACAAACACATCTTTGTGCTTAAAGGTCTGAATAAAATCAATCACAATATCAACTTGTTCCTTAGAGCCTAGAAATCCAGTTGCAATCGCATCAAATTCTAAATTTAAATCTTTATATGTTTGTATATAATCCTTCATCTTAGATGTATAATCATCAAAATAATAAATCGGAAACTGCGTATGCGTTGAAAGAATTGCTGTAGGAATGACAACAGGTTGTATTTTCATTGCCGAAATAATTGGTACCATAACTGCAATAGAACACCTGCCAAATCCCGTTATATCATTAATCAAAGCCATCCGTTTTTGTCTTTGCATTTTCGTCACCTCGTATTATCCATTTTAACACAATTCACTTTAAAAAAGAATGAAATAATATAATAAAGGTCAATAGTGAACCTAAGTCCCTGCTATTGACCTTTATTTTTAATATGCTCTTGCAAAATAGACAATATGTTTTGCTTTTTTTCCACAAATTGGACAAACACCTTCCGCATGTGCTTTAGTATCAATACAACGTGATGTTGCTGCTGTTTCTTTTTTAATCTTTAATTCACATGCTTCATCACCACACCAAGGCATTTTTACATAGCCACCTTTTGTATTTAAGACTTCTTTAAAATCTTCAAAAGTTGTGACATCTGTGATATGTTCATCTCTAAACGTTAAAGCTTTTTGATACATTTCATCATGTATTTCTTCTAAGATTGTTTGAATTGTTGATGGAAGATTTTCATCCAAAGCAAAAGTTTGTTTTTCACCACTGACACGTTTTGCGATAACACATTGACCATTTTGCAAATCTCTAGGTCCAATTTCAATTCGCAATGGAATACCACGCATTTCTGCTTCAGAGAATTTCCATCCTGGTGATTTATCACTCGCATCAACTTTTACTCTAATACTAGTAGTTTTCAATTGCTGTTGTAAAGCATAAGCCTGATCTAAAATACCCTCTTTTTGTTGCTGAATTGGAATAATTACTACTTGAGTAGGTGCAACTCTTGGTGGTAAGACTAAACCATTATCATCGCCATGAACCATTATAATTGCCCCTAAAAGTCTTGTTGAAACACCCCAAGATGTTTGATAAACATATTTTTGTTTGTTATCTTTATCCAAGAATTTTATATCAAATGCTTTCGCAAATCCATCTCCAAAATAATGAGATGTTCCTGATTGCAAAGCTTTTCCATCATGCATCAAAGCTTCAATTGTATAAGTCTCTTCTGCACCCGCAAACTTTTCCTTTTCTGTCTTTTTTCCTGTTACCATTGGAATCGCAAGGAGTTCTCTTGCAGTTGTTTCATAAATATCTAACATACGCATTGTTTCTTCACGTGCTTCTTCAGCTGTCGCATGAATAGTATGCCCCTCTTGCCATAAAAACTCTGAACCTCTTAAAAATGGACGTGTCGTTTTCTCCCAACGAACAACACTGCACCATTGATTATATAATTTAGGTAAATCTCTATAAGAATTCACAATTTTTGCATAATGTTCACAAAACAAAGTCTCTGAAGTGGGACGAATAAGTAAATCTTCTTCTAAATCATCAAGTCCACCTCTTGTGACAACAGCACATTCAGGTGCAAATCCTTCAACATGATCTGCTTCTTTTTGTAATAATGATTCAGGGATTAACATCGGCATATAAACGTTCTCATGTCCTGTTTCTTTGAATTTTTTATCCATGAATGCTTGAATCATTTCCCATAAAGCATATCCATAAGGTCGATAGATAATAAATCCTTTAACACTCGAATAATCCATTAATTCTGCCTTACGACATACATCTGTATACCATTGAGCAAAATCAACATCTCTTGCGGTAATCGCATCATTTTTTACTTTGTTGTTAGCCATATATATACCCCTTTTCACAAATAATTTCTTTAACTATTATACAAGATTTCTTATAAATTGCAATTACTCTTTTTCAACCTTAAGCAAACTTCCTTGATATCCCTTTTCCACAATAATTTGAGTAGGAATCCGTTCTTTTAATTCATCCACATGAGAAATAATTCCAATAACCTTATTATCATTCTTTAAATCCAATAAAACATTCAAAGCCTGATCTAGCGACTCACTATCCAAAGAACCAAATCCCTCATCAATAAACAAAGTATTCAATTCAATACCACCCGCATAACTCTGAATCATCGCTGATAAACCTAACGCCAAAGCCAAAGCCGCCTTAAAAGATTCTCCTCCTGATAAAGATTGTACATCACGCATCATACCTGTCTCATAATCCAAAACACTCAAATCCAATCCTTGTTGTTTTGCTCCTTTTACTGATTGTTTACGATACAAAGCAAAACGACCTTGACTCATTTTCATCAATTCAACATTGGCATATTCTAAAATATGTTCAAAGTAAGATGATAACACATATCTTTCAAAAGACATTCTCTGTTGATTTTTACCAGATGTGATATCTGATAAATCTTGATAAATCGTATATTTTTCAAAGATATCTTGATTTTTTTGATAATCTTTTTGAAGTTGTTGAATGATACTTTGGTTTTGCATATAAACTTGTAATTGTGTGTGGTATTCTTTTAATACTTGTTCTTTTTTTCTTTCTTGATCCTGTAGTTGAATAGATTGTTGTGAAAGATCTGTATATTGATGATCTTGACAAGTTTCTTGCATTCTTTCTAAAGATGTTTTTAAGGTTCTCTTTTGGACAAGATAATCTTGATATTGTTGTTCTTTCGTTTTCAGTTCTTTGATCATTGAAACATATTTTTGAAAATGATCTATAGAATCAAAATGTTGTTCTATCATTTGTTGATAATTCTTTTCTAAAGTAGTGAATTGAGCAGTCAAATCTGTTTCTTGTTGTAATATCATTTCGTATTGATTTTTCAATACGGATAAATCTTGATGGCATTGATGATAAGAAGTTTCAATTGAAGAAATCTTATGATTCAAAGTTTGTAATTGATTTTGCAATGATTGATGTTGTTCTTGAAGATCTTTATCATGAATCGTTTGATATTGTTTTTCAATTTCAAAAAGCTGTGTTTGACAAGCAATAATTTTCTTTTCAGTATCATGAATATCAACTTGTTGTTTTTCTAACGCTTGGGTTTGCTGATCAAAAACAATATAATCTTGCTCTAAAGATTTCTTGACTTTTTTAAGATACATAACTTGCGTATATCGCTTGTGATAAGTTTTTTCCTGATTTTCGGTTACTTGTGTCACATTTGACAATAAGTGAATAAAAACTTCTTTCGATAATTCGTCCTCTATATCTAATTGCCCTTTAATCATTTCAATTTTCGTTTTAATTTCATAGATCTGATTATTTTGTGATAAAATCTCCTGATAACATTCTTCCTTTTCAGCTTTTTGTTTTTCAACTTGCTGATTGAGTTCTTCTAACTCATTAGCTGATAAAACCTGTGATGAAAGAGTTGCTGGATGAGGATGCTCTAAAGAACCACAAACAGGGCATGGTTGATTGTCTTTTAAAGTTAAAGCTAAAATACCTGCCTGTTGTCTTCTGAAGTTTTCATTTTCTTGTTGATAACGTTGTAATTCTTTTTGATATGCTTGATCTTTCTTTGTATAAATCTGTGATAGTTCAAAGTGACGATCTTGACCTTGGGTATAACGATCATATAATTCACTTAAGTCATGAATTGCAATCCGTTTTTGATTCATGGCTTTGACATCTTGTTCATTTTGTTGAAGTTCTAATTCTAATACTGGTAATTGATTGACATTTTCCTGATCTCTTTCTATTCTTTTAGCATATTTTTGATGGTGTTGATGAGCTTGTTGATATTGTTCTGTTTTTTGTTGGTGCTCTTTTTTTAAGGTTTTTAATTGTTGAGATAGTGTTTGATATTGTTGTTGCTTTTGTAAGGATTGATTGGTTTTATCAATCTGTAAAAGCAATTCATCTTTTTGTTTTTTGATATCTGGAAGATGTTGATATTGTTTGTCAATTTCAATTTGATCTTGCTTTCTTTGTTGTTGTTGATTAGTGATATTTTGTAAATTCTTTTTAGCTTGTAAAAGTTTCCTTTGAGTTTGTTGGTATTGATCAATCATTGATTGATTTTGTTCAATGATTTTTAATTGATGAATTTCTTGTTCTAGAAGTTTCATTTCATCTTCTGATGAAAGTAATGCTTGATATTGTTTTTGTAGTTTTTGAGACGCTAATAACTCTTGATTCTGTTTTTGTTTTTCATAATATTGTTGTGATAATTGATCATATGTTTGTTTTTCTTGATCATATGTTGCCTTTAAATCAATGACTTGTTGATAGAATTGTTGATTATATTGCTGGGCATCATCAATGTATGAGAAATGAAACCCTTCTTGACGTTCTTTGATAAAATCATCTGGTAATGTTAATAGTTGAAATTGTGATTGCAAATTTTGACTAGAAAGTAAATATTTGTCTTTATAGTTTTTTGCTTCTTCTTTCAATAGTTCCTCAAATCTCACTAACGATTCACTATGAAAAATATGTCTCAGAACTTTTTCTCTTTCTTCGCTTGAAGCATAAATCAGTTTCGTAAACTCACCCTGAGCAATCATAACAATTTGTTTAAATTGATTGACATCAACCCCTAATAATTGATTAATCTTTTGATTAACTTCTTTCACTCCTTCAATAATAACATCCCCATAACTTAAAGTTGCATTCGCTGGTTTAATCGTCTTATAACCTGGTCGTGCATATGCAGGCGAACGCTTAACTGTATAAGTCTGATGACGTAAAACAAAGGTCATCTCAACATAAGTTTCATCTTTCACTGAAGCAAAATCACTACGAAAATAAGATTGTTGACGATGACTTCCGCTGGCAACACCATATAATGCAAAAGTCATCGCATCAAAAATCGTTGTTTTCCCAGAACCTGTAGGACCACTAATCAAATACAATCCTTGTTCAATAAACTCATCAAAATGAATTGTAGTCATTTCCTTATATGCCATAAACGCATTCATTGTTAATGTGATGACTTTCACCCTATTCACCAACCTTCTCTAATAAATCTTCAATTATTTGAATTTGTTTTTGATTCAATTCATTATTCTTCATATCATGATAAAAACTTTTAAACAAAGATAATCGATCCATTTCTTTTAAAGTATCTATACTATGAATAGACTGCGTTTCTTGAAGCTTTCCTAAATATGAATATGTAATCTGTAAAAGACGTGGATAAATGACCCTTAATTGATCAATTGCATGAGGAATTAATGTTTCATTTTCTAATTCAAATGATAAGAAATCATCTTTCTTAGAAATAAAATTCTTATCCATCAATTGTTCAAATGTCCCTTTATACTTTTGTAAAGTGACAGAAGGATGAAGATGATGTAAATGAATAGACATCTGATCCGTATCAACAACCACAATAGATTTGTCTTGATTCACTTCATCAAACGAATAACGCATCAAAGATCCACTATACCGCATCGTTTCTCTTGTTACCTTTTGTGGTGAATGAAGATGCCCTAAAGCGACATAATCAAACACCTGAAATAAAGAAGCATCAACAATTTCACTTCCGCCTACACTCAAAGGCACTTCCGATTCACATGTCAAGCTTGCTTTTCCTACAAATTGATGAGTAATCAAAACATTCTGATAACTTGTATCTAAACTTTGTTGAGACATATAAAAATTTAAGGCCTCCTGATAATTATGAAACTCTTGATCTGGATACAAAACTTTCACATGCGAAGGTTTAACAAAAGGTAGTAAATAAAACCTCACATGATCAATTTCTACACATGCCATTTCTTTTTTCAAATACGTTTCAATATATAAACCTTGTGAAGATAAAATAGAACTTGCAAAATGAATACGATCACTACTATCATGATTACCACTAATCATCAAAACCTGTATATGATATTCAAGCAATGCACGACTCAAAAATTCATCCAACAAATTCACTGCTTCTTGACTAGGAATAAAACGATCATAAATATCCCCAGCAATAACTAATACTCTAATATCTTCTTGATTCATATATTCTAACAATTCAAAAAGCAATTCTCTTTGCACATCCAACAAAGAGAATTGATGAATCACTTTTCCCAAATGTAAATCTCCAATATGCACAAATCTCATAGACTACCCTCCTGTTAAAATTATATCGAAATTACAAAAAATGTACAACTCAAAGAAAGATTATCTCATCTTCCAAATATAAATTTCCTTCTCTACTTCATCTTTCGTAAAAAACTTTTTTAATTTTAATGGAATAGGCTTTGTCTCAATATATTGACAACCCAATCTTTGAATAATTCTCTTGGAAGCTATATTCATCGGATCACAAGTGATTAACAAATGATCTCGTTGAACCATTTCCTTCAACAACAAACATGCTTGATAGCTATAATGATGTCCACGATACTCCTCATAAACTGTATAACCAATATGCCCATCATAATAACATTCCCCATCAGTCCCATCTCTTAATACCAATCTTCCTACCTCTATCCCATCAACCATCATCTGATAAATCGTATAAGGCACAAACCCTTTAGGTAACCCCTCTTTCACATATTCAACATATTCTAATCTCATACTCTCACTCCTAAAGCAATTATACCAAAAAAGAACTAGCTCACAAAGAACTAGTTCTATTAATACTACGATTTTAAATTATCAGCACTAAATCCCATGGTTACATCACACTTATTACTTGGTTCTATACCACTCGATCTAACAGCACTAAAATAAATTGCCCCAACACTGCAACCAAATTCAGAGGTTACTTTTGCTGTCCCAACAGTCAATCCAACATCTGCAGATTTTTCATTCTTATTAAAATCAATTAAACATGCAAAGTTTCCTAATAAGGCATCTCGATGAGTCGCAAGGAATGTCGCTAGTTCACCTGTCGTTACTTTTTTACTACCATAACTCGTTTGGCAACTAATCCCACCACAAGCAGGGATATCTGTATGAGTGACATATTGATATTCACTACCAGACGTATATGAAAATGCCTTTACACTCGTAATTGCACCTCCTAAAATCAATAGACTCATCGAAAATATAGTGATTTTCTTCTTAATATTCATCTCCTTCACCTCCTTTAAGATTACTTTAAATTAAATTTTACTCAAAGGTATAAAAAATAAAAATTAATGCATTATCACATCTTTTTATTGCACTTTTTGTCGTGAAATTTTATGATTAAAAGTAATAATATATTTGGGAGGAATTTGCATGTTAATACTTAATCTTTTTACTGACCTTTTCATTTCTACTTTATATTTCTTTGTCTTTAATTACTTTTTAAACAACAAATACGCATCCAAAAACTCTTATAAAATCATAAAATATATCATTCAATTTATTTTAATATTTCTAATTTGTAATGATTTTTATCTTATTTATAGGCATCTGTATCATTTAATATTATTAATATTTTTAATAATAACGATGTCATTTTTCTATAAAATACAAAAGAAAGAAATGTTATGTGATATAATCTACACAGTTTTTTGCCTATTGATTTGCATTGTTATTAATGTGTTTTTATATGAATTTATATTTGAAACCACTTATATAAATTCTGTTTTATATTCTTTCAAATTTCCAAAATTATTTCTCAATATCATGATTGCCTATCTTTTATATATAAGTACCTCAGTATACTTGAAATATACAAAACCTAATTTTCTTTTCAATATTCGAATATTTAAACTTATTTCATTATTCATTTCAATATTATATGTTTGTTTTGTTCTATTTAATGTCAAAGAAGTTTTCTATTCTGCAAGAGTCGCAAAAATTATGATCTTTACATTTATCATATACAATGCTGCATTAATCTTCTTTGATCGTTATCAAACGAAACATGAAAAGATTGAAAGGGATTTGTGGTTGCGTAAGCAACAAGCAGAAGATGAAAGGAAATATATTCAAGATAAGATGAAGTCTGATGATGAGATTTCAAAATTGAGACATGATC
The DNA here is from genome assembly GCA_964434915.1 of uncultured Coprobacillus sp. GTDB lineage: Bacteria > Bacillota_I > Bacilli_A > Erysipelotrichales > Coprobacillaceae > CAYSWW01. Next base: position 6,229 of record CAYSWW010000009.1, on the reverse strand, counting down.
TAAAGAATACATTTTTAATTTTACAGGGTTATCTTGCGACTGATGAATATGAGAAAGCGAAAATGTTTATCGATGAACATGTGGGAAGAGTCTTTGAAGCTTCTGCAATTATTCATACTGGTATAAGTGCTATTGATAGTGTTTTAGAAGGAAAGATTCAAACAATGAAAGAAAAGGATATTGCCTATCACGAAAATATCAGTCATTTATCGTTTGGTGAGATTAATGATCATGATATTGCAATGATATTAGGTTTAGCATTTGATAATGCGATTGAAGCAGCAGAGAAAGCTGAAGTCAAAGAAATTCAATTGACATTGACAAATCATATTAATTTCTTGTTGATTGAATTAACTAATACGATAGCTCCTGGAAGCAAATTAGATTTTACACGTACAAGTAAAATCTATGAAACTTATCATCATGGATATGGTGTAAAAGGTATGAAGGAATATGCTAGAGTATATGATGGTGATGTTCATTATGATACAGGATATGATAAAGTGATATTAAGAATCCATTTAAATATGAAGAAGGCTGGATCATAAGTCTCAGCCTATTTTCTTTGATAATAATACTCTCTTAAAATCTGCAAGTTTCTTTTTAGAAACCGTCAATTCAGAACCATCCGTCATAGTAACTATATTATTGTTTAATCTAACAATATGATTCATGTTAATTAAATAACTTCTTTGAATTCTATAGAAATCATAATCTAATAATTTTTGTCTCACTTTTCTAATAGCTTTAATTGGTCCTTTAACTTCTCCTTCAGTTGTATGAACAATAAAGTCTTTGTAAGATGTTTGAATATAATAAACATCACATAATTTGAAAACACATGCGCCTTTATTTGTTGTAATAATTGCAGATGTTTTGTTTACACGTATTGTTTCAATGGCTCTTTTAAATTCACTTGCAAAGAACTTTGGTTCAATTGGCTTTTGAATATATTGAAAGGCATTTTCAATAAATGATTGACATACATAATTGACATATCCTGTCACAAAGATAATTAAACATTCAGGCTTTTGGTTATGAATTGAATTTGCTAAATCTATTCCTTTTTGTTCTTTCAATTCAATATCAAGATAAATAAGATCATATTGTTCTTTTTCGAATGCCTCCATTAACTCACTTCCATTAATAAAACTATCAACTCCAGCATTTAACCCTGGTTCTTTATGAATACATTCTTCTACTTCTTTTCTTAAATTTTCAGCAAATATTTCATTATCATCGCAAATCGCTATTTTTATCATCGTTTTCCTCTCCTCTTACATTGTTTTTTTTGAAATGAATCATATTTTAAATGATTTTCAATAAAAGTTAATCGACTCATCGTAAAAACTTCTCTTGTTTTTAAGATAACATTTCTTTCAGTTAAAAAATCAATATGTTTCATATTTACTAAAACACTTTGATTAACTTGCATAAACCATCTTGACTTTAACACTTCTCTAATACGATATCTATTTTTTACATGCGTTATATAATGTATACCTTCCACAGTTATTATATCGATATCATTATAATAAGTTTCTACATACTTGATATCATCCACTTGAAATACTCGCTTTCTCCTCATATCACGAATTGGTACAATAAATTTAATGTTACGCCCGTAATATTGTTCTAAAACAGTATAAAAGATTTGTTGAAAAGTGTTTTCATCAAAAGGTTTAAATAAATAATCAGATGCACGCAATTGAAATGCTTTTTGAATATCATCATCATTTTCACTCATGAAAACAATCATACAGCTTGAATTAACTTCTCTTAATTGTCTTGCAGCATCTATACCTCGTTGCTGTGTATCAATAAAGGCAATTTGAAATAAACATTGACTATTCGCTTCAATAAATTGCTTAACATCATAATAACAACTTACCCGCAACAAATCATCCTTTATATGATAATTATCTTCTACCAGGTTTTTGATTTTGTTTTGATAATCTTTGTTTTTATCAAAAATAACTATGTTCATTCTATAGATTCATCCCCTCCTCCCCAATTCAATCAATTATATTTTACAAAATATGACAAAAACATGCACTATACTTTTCGGCCAATTTAGGGCATTTTTTGTCCAATTTATCTATTTTTCGACTTTTTATTTGCAAAATGCAAGAGATTTACCTAATGCAATTTTTAATAGTGTATAATAAATAAAGATAAGGTGGTGAAAATATGAGTATTGGCGAAAGATTGAAAAACCTAAGAAAAGAAGCTGGATTATCACAAAAACAAGTAGCTGAAACTTTAAAAATGTCAAAACCAATTGTATCACAATATGAATCAAATCAAAGAACACCTTCTTTAGGAAAACTCATTCGTTTTTCACGTTTCTATAATGCTTCACTTGATTATATTTGTGAAAATGTAGATGAAAAAGGAGCTTTATTAGGTGATATTGAAGCATTACTAGAAAAGAACAAAAAATAACAAAAAAGATTGTAACATGACACGTTACAACTTTTTTATATCTTTTATTTTTGATGAATATGTTATTTCTTTCGTCATCTTTTTGTTTTCTCTTTTTTTCTTTTTTTGATATATGTATAATGAAGTTGTCTTTAAAGAACACACTTTATAACAGTTGATTAATCCAAAAAATAAAAAGAAAGGGATTTATCTCATCAGCACTTATACTGTTATAAAGAAATGAATCGATTCAAAAAAAGATGCAAGAAATTGCATCTTTTCTATAACTTTTCAGGATAAACTCCTTGTTCTATAAGTTTTTGAATACTTTCTTTTACCAATTGTTTATCTTCCTTATATGTTACTCCAAACCATTCATCATCAGATTTTAATACATCCACAACCGTTTCTTTAGCACGAAGTAAATCACCTATTATTGTTGGTAAAAGATATTCAGATTTTAAATCAGTTGGATCTAGGGAAGCTAAAAAGTCATTAAATCGAGATTCCAATACATCAAAGAATCTTGGATCCAATCCCCACATATTCATTGATACAACTGAATCAGCATCAATTTCCTTTCCATTGACAACAGCTTTTCCATTTGTTTTCTCAATATTATGTGTCTCAACAATATCAACCAATTGATGATTCACATCAACCTGACAAATACCTCTCGTTACTCCACCATTATCACTTAAAGTATTCTTTAAAATAAATCCAACCATACAAATAGGTAATACATCTGTATTATGCATTGATACTAAATAATCATAAGCAGTTTGATATGCCTTTTTACCATAATAATCATCAGCATTGATAACCAAAAAAGGTTCATGTATTAAATCTTTACAAGCTAAAATAGCTTGACCAGTTCCCCATGGTTTTGTTCTTTCTTTAAAAACTTCACGATATGTATCAGGGATATTATCTAATTCTTGAAAAGCATATTCAACATGTACTTTTTCTTTCATTCTTTGACCTATGATTTCATCAAAATCTTTTTCTAGATCTTTTCTAATTACAAAAACAATTTTATTAAAACCTGCTTCAATGGCATCATAAATTGAATAATCCATAATAATCTCACCATGAGGACCAACAGGTTCTAATTGTTTAATTCCCCCTCCAAAACGACTACCTATTCCAGCCGCCATAACAACTAATGTGATATCTTTCACGATTTTCAACTCCTTTATCAAAATAATTATAACAAAAACGATTTATATTCACAATAAAAACTTAAACACTCAAAATAAATTACCCTAATAATCATTTTTTATCGAAACACAAAAAACATATTGTATACAATTTGAAAAAAGAGTATAATTTTTTGTATATAAAGGGGGATTTACAATGGAAATTAAAATTGAAAGAGCGAAAACATTAAAACAAAAACCTGATCAAAATAACCTTGGTTTTGGTAAATATTTTACTGATCATATATTTGTGATAGATTGGGATGAAGGACAAGGATGGCATGATGCAAGAATTGTTCCATATGGACCAGTAGAAATCGATCCGGCAACTATGGTCTTACACTATGCTCAAGAAACTTTTGAAGGACTAAAAGCATATCGTAATCCTAATGGTGATGTCTTATTATTTAGACCAGAAATGAATGCAAGAAGAATGATCAATTCAAACAAACGTATATGCATGCCTGAATTACCTGAGGATATGTTTATTGAAGCCGTTGAAGCAATTGTCAAATATGAACAAGACTGGATCCCAACTGCACCTGAAACATCATTATATATTCGTCCATTCATGTATGCTTCTCAACCTAGCATTGGAGTACATCCAGCAACAAGTTATAAGTTTATTATTATCTTATCACCAGTTGGTGCATATTATCCTGAAGGAGTTAACCCAGTGAAAATTTGGGTTGAAGATGAATATGTTCGTGCTGTCAAAGGTGGAACTGGTTTTACAAAATGTGGTGGAAACTATGCCGCTTCAATTGCTGCCCAAGTAAAAGCAGAAAAGAATGGATATACTCAGGTTCTTTGGTTAGATGGTGTTCATAGAAAATATGTAGAAGAAGTTGGAACAATGAACGTCATGTTCTTAATCAATGACACTGTTGTTACTGCTGCACTTGAAGGATCTGTTTTACCAGGTGTTACACGTGATTCTATTATTCATATATTAAAAGATTGGGGATATCAAGTTGAAGAACGTGATTTAAGCATTGATGAATTAATGGAAGCTGGAAGAACTGGGGCTTTAAAAGAGGCTTGGGGAACTGGAACAGCTGCTGTTATTTCTCCTGTTGGTGAATTATGTTATAAAGGTGAAAAAGTTGTGATCCATGATTTCAAGACTGGTGAATTAACACAAAAATTATATGATACATTAACTGGTATTCAATGGGGTCTATTAGAAGATAAATATAACTGGACAAGAGTTGTAAAATAACGAAGCGTTTGCTTCGTTATTTTATCTAGATATTAACTATTTTTTTAATAGTATTTGCTGTCCTTATCGTTAACTTTAAACTGATATTTGCACTTGCTGTCTTAGACCACCAATTCGTTTTTTGATAATCTTTACGACTAAAAGACCAAAAAATTGCATTCTTATAATTCTCTATCATCTCTAATTCTTCTTTAGGTTCTCCAATTTCATTATATACATCAAAAAAGTTTGCCGGTGGCATAATAAAAATCAGATTATCATAAATTTCTTTGTTGTCTTCGCCCCACCATTGAGGTGCATTTTGTAAAATATCCTCAAGTGCTTCTTTTGCAATGACAAAAACAGGAATATCTAAGTTAAACTTCTTTTTAATCATTCCCTCAATTTGGTTTGTAAACTTCTTGGTATCATTTTCATTACTGGAAAAAATGACATTACCACTGTTCAGATATGTCTTAACTTCTTCAAATTCAAGTTGTTCAAAACCTTTCTTTAATTCTGTCATTGGCACTTTATTTTTTTTGCCTATATTGATACCTCTTAATAAGGCAACATACCTTTTCATATACTTAATCACCTTTACAACATCAAATTTTCTTATTTCTATAAACGAGAATTCATCAAGAAATCACCTGATAACGTAGTCTCAAATATGAATTTTCCAAAACTTTACATTCTTGCAATTTTAATACGCCTAATTGTGATAATTCACTTTCCGATAGCAAAGACTTTCCGTCAATTAAAGTAGATGTATCTTTACCACCAATTAATACGGGAGCCACAACAATATCAATATAATCTATCAGTTTTTCACGAAGAAACAGTCCATTTAATGTACCTCCACTTTGTATTGTTATTTTTTCACAACTATATTCTAATTTAAGTTTTGTAAGAACATCTTTCAATGATAATTCATTTTGATATATAATATGGAGATTATCTTCTTCCATTTCAAATGCTGGATGATTTTTTTGAGATGTAACTAACACAAATTGTTTTGACAAAGCACAAAAATAACGTATACCATGCTTCGTTAAATGTTTATTATCAATAATAACAAAGGATACTGGCGTTTTATTTGGCATATTCTTTGTGTTAACACCAAGTTTGGCTTGTGTTCTCCCTGAATTAAGTGACCATAAATCTGTTGTTTGTTCTATTTCATAATATTGATGCAATCCTTCTTTGACTCCTATAATTTTAGGAAAATCTTGATCGACATCTAAATCATCTGATGCGCCAGTACTAATTTTACCATCAACAGACATTAACATAAATAATGTTGTAATCGCTCTATCCATATTTCATCCCTCCAAATTTCAAAGGTAATGTCAAAAACAGTTAACTTATTTTATATATAAATAAACTGTAAAACCTCATTCTA